>DAONFX010000004.1:37884-59459 GCA_035403825.1 Anaerolineaceae bacterium | reverse complement strand
CAAGGCAAATAAAAGATTTTCTTTCTAAACCTGAAGAAGCTTTGAAAAGATCATATGAGCGCGAAGTCATAAAGAATTCTCCTGAAGCAATGCCTTCTTCTTCAGGAGAATAATCCATTAAGGTTCGGTTAAGGTGATGGTGATCAGAGGTAGAGATTCAAGTAAATGATGAGACCGCTGATATTTAAAATCATGAACAGGATGCTGGCGATCTGCATAAGCAGCTTCTTATGCTTCGATCGGAGAACTCTATAACCAACCAGCGTAACATAAATTCCAAATAATATGGTAAGGCCGCCTAAACCAGCATGCACTGCCACTAATCCATTCGGTAAGAATGGAGCAAGGCCGGCGTTCGCAGACTCATATTTTTGGGTATAGACTGGCGACATAAATAAAACGACCGCAAGAATAGTCAGGATTAAGGCGGCAGTTTGCGTGGGACAATGCTGCTTAAATTTACGCTGTCTGGCTTGAACGCCGGCTACAATGAACAATATTAACGCGATCAAGCACAGGATCAATGAAACATCTGATAACATTGATGCCTTTGTTCCTAAAAACCCTGGAACCTCTAATAGTGAGATCATTTATCCTCCAAATACAGATTTATTTTGAATAGATATCAATAATATCACGCAAACTCTGGAGTCTCCACGGTTAACCCAGGTTTTCCTCAGTTTTGGTTTGACTCGATATCTTTCATTGTATATAATTGCTTGTTCGAGGGGAAGTGCTGGAATTGGCAGACAGGCATGACTTAGGATCATGTGCGGCAACGCGTGAGAGTTCGAGCCTCTCTTTCCCCACAGCATTCATAAACAGTGAGAGGTATATTTTGAAATTACAAAAAGAATTTACGGACGACCAGCAGGTCAAAGTCACCGCGGAATTTGAACCGGAGCTTCTCGAGCAGTTCATGCATAAAGCCGCCCGCAAAATTTCCCAGAGCACCCGCATCCCTGGTTTCCGCCCAGGCAAGGCGCCCTACACAATGGTCCTCAGCCACGTCGGCGAAGCGAGCGTCAGAGAGGAAGCGCTGGAACTGCTCCTGGACAAGGTTTATCCGGAAATCCTGGAAGAAGCGCAAATTGAACCTCAGGGTCCAGGCAATCTGGACGAAGTCAAAAGCGAGGATCCCCTGGTTTTCGTGTTTACCATCCCGCTGGAACCTGAAGTAGAACTTGGCCCGGTGGAAGACCTGCGCGAAGCGTACTCTCTCCCGGGAATCAGTGAACAGGAAGTTGACGACTTCATTCTGCGCGCGCGGCAGAACGCCGGCACAATCGTCCCGTTGGAAACTCCGGCTGCGGAAGGAAACCTGCTGTATGTGACCCTGGAAGCCGTCAACCTTGAACCGAAGGAAGGCGAAAATCCCGACCTTATTAAGGCGGCTCCGCAGCAAGTGCTCATCCCCACTGAAGCTGAACAACGCGAGAGCGAATGGCCTTTCCAGGGTTTCGCCCGCGCTCTCATCGGCTACAATGCTGGCGAGAATGCCGTCATCACACACGATTTTCCGGAAGATGCCCTGGATGATGAGCTGCGCGGCAAGAAGGTTCGCTTCACAGTCAATATCCAATCTGTAAAAGCATTGCAGCTGCCAGAAATGGACGAGGAATTCCTCACCGAACTTGGCGACTTCAAATCTGTCGAGGAGCTCCGCAACACGGTATTGAAACGCCTGGAAACCGAAGCAACTGCAGAATATGAAGATAAGTATTATCTCGATTTGGTGGATCGCATCCGCAAGGAAGCGAAAATCAAATACCCCCCTCAGATGCTGAAGGAGGAAGAAGAGCAGGTTCTGCACCGTTTCGAGCATGAGCTCTCCCATCGCCAGCTTGACCTCGATATTTATCTGAAGATGCGCAAGACAACGCGAGAAGAATTCATACAGCAGGAAGTCACCCCCACCGCGATTGATCGGTTAGAACGCTCCCTCGTGATGGAGGCCTTGAGCAGGAAATACGATATTAAAGTGTCCTCTGAAGCCCTGGAACAAGAAATTTCGGCCCTTATACATGACCTGATGATGAGCGGCGAGCTGCAGGAGGTACAGAAAGAGCTGGGCGAGAAAAAATTCGCCAATGCTGTCTCGATGGAAGCGGCTAACCACGCTATGGAAAACGCCATTCGCAGGCAGCTGCGCGCAATCGCCAGCCCGGAATCCCTTCCGGCTGAACCCGCAGCGGAACTCAGCGGAGAAAGCGCGCTGACAGAAGCAGACGTAGCATCTGAAGATGCAGAGTAATTACCCAAAATGGGCGCCTGAACATCCAGGCGCCCTCTTTCTATAACAAATATCTAATAGTTGTCAGCTAAAATCTTCAAAATATCTATGAAGAAAAGGAAACCTATGGATACAAACTTCGTAAAATCAGTGATTCCGATGGTCGTGGAATCTTCCGGCAACGGGGAACGCGCCTATGATATTTACTCGCTCCTGCTCAAGGAACGCATCATCTTCGTCGGTTCCGCCATCAACGACCAGGTAGCCAATCTGGTCGTCGCCCAGCTGCTGTATCTCAGCCGCGAGGACCCCGACAAGTCAATCCAAATGTACATCAACTCCCCCGGCGGCTCGATTTACTCCGGTCTGGCGATTCTCGACACGATGCAAATGATCCCGAACAAGATCAGTACGGTTGCGGTCGGCGTTACAGCCAGCTTCGGGACCGTACTGCTGGCCGGCGGCGCAAAGGGTCAGCGCTACGCGCTCCCGCATGCGACCATACACATGCATCAGCCTTTAGGCGGTGCGGAGGGCCAGGCGACGGATATCGAGATTATGGCGCACGAAATCATGCGGCTGAAGAACGCCCTAAACAGTTTTTTTGCGGATGCAACCGGTCAGCCTATCGAGGTTATCAAGCGCGATACTGACCGCGACTTCTACCTGACCGCGGAACAGGCTGTCAGTTACGGCATCATCGATAAAGTGCTTCAACCTCCGGTTAAATAATTTACTCTGCCTTGTCGGAGGACGAATGCTGACAGAAAAGTTCCCCAAACTCAAGGGGCTTATCCTGGACATGGACGGTGTCCTCTGGCACGATACCCAAGCCATCGGAAATCTGCCCGCTTTATTTGCGGCGATTTCCGATTTGGGCTTGCGTTATGTTTTCGCGACGAACAACGCCACGAAAACGCTGGCGGAATACCAGGAAAAGCTGAAGAAATTCGGGCTGGAAGTGCAGCAGGAGCAAATCATCACCTCTGCTGTGACCACCGCAGTGTATCTGCAGGCGAATTACCCGTCTGGTACGCCCATATACGTAGTGGGCGCGGATTCCCTCAAGCAAATTCTGCAGGAACATGGCTTTGTTATCTGCCCGGTCGAGGAGCACCAAAACGCTGCACTCGTTGTGGTCGGGATGGACATCGGGTTGACGTATGAAAAGATCCGCAACGCCGCACTGCTGGTAAGGGCAGGCGCCGGCTTCATCGCCACCAACGCGGATGCCACCTTCCCCACCCCACAGGGTTTGTTTCCCGGCGCCGGGACGATGGTGGCAGCGATTGCCACTGCTTCCGGCCGGGAGCCGCAAATTATCGGCAAACCTGCCACCGCGATGTACGAGCATGCCTTCCGCGTCCTGCAGTTGAGCCCCCGGGAAGTGATGGGGGTCGGCGACCGTCTGGAAACCGATATTGCCGGCGCGCAGAAAGCAGGCTGCCTGGCAGGCCTGGTCCTTTCGGGGGTTTCCACGCGCGCCCAGGCGCAATCCTGGCGGCCCGCGCCGGATAGGATTGCCACAGACCTTTATGAGCTGATTCATGGCTAAAGCGCTTATCCACGACCTGGATTTCGATGCCTTTTCTCAGGTTCTTACCGATCTTGGGCAGCCATCTTTCCGCGCCAAACAGCTCTGGAACGGCCTTTACCAGCAGCTTTATACGGATTTTTCTCAGTTTTCCAACATCCCGGCCGGCCTGCGCGCCGCGCTCGCGGAACAATACACGCTTACCCCTTTGACCCCGCGCACCAGCTTGCGCTCCAAAGACCAACAGACGGAAAAAACTTTGTTTGGTCTGCCCGACGAGCTGAGCGTCGAAACTGTGCTCATGCGCTACGAAGAGCGCAATTCGCTGTGCGTTTCCACCCAGGTTGGCTGCCCGATGGGCTGCGTTTTTTGCGCGACGGGACAGATGGGGTACCAACGCGGTTTATCCACCGGTGAAATTCTCTCCCAAATCCTGTTCTATATGCGCCTTTTGCAGTCCGAGGGGAAAAGCCTGACCAACATCGTCTACATGGGCATGGGAGAACCTTTCCTGAATTACGAAGCGACCATGGCGTCTCTGCGCAGGTTAACAGACCCAAGCGCGCTCAACTTTGGAGCACGGCGCATCACGGTCAGCACAGTAGGCATCATTCCGAAAATCGAGAGATTCAGCCGCGAAGGGCTGCAGGTGAATTTGGCGGTCAGCCTGCACGCTGCGGATAACGAGCTGCGCAGCCAGCTTGTACCCGCCAATCGGCTCTATCCGCTGAAGAACCTGATTTCCGCCTGCCGCGCCTACACGGAAGAAACCCATCGGCGCGTGAGTTTTGAATACGCATTGATTAACACCGTGAACGATACGCCAGCAGCGGCAGTCCAACTGGCGGGTTTGCTCAAAGGCATGCTTTGCCACGTCAACCTGATCGCGTTGAACCCCAGCAAGCATTATCCGCTGCAGGGCTCCCCGCGCGAAAAGGTGCATGCTTTCGCGGAGGCGCTTTCTGAACGCGGAATTCCTGTGACGGTTCGCCTGCGCCGCGGCATTGAAATCCAAGCCGGCTGCGGTCAACTGGCAAGCAGCCAAAACCCGTTATAATACTCAGCCTATGAGCGATTTACTGAATAAATGGCGTGAAAGCCTGACGAAAACCCGCGACATCGCCTTTGGGAAGGTTTCCACTTTCTTTGGCGCTACCCAAATCAATGAGGACAGCTGGGACGAGCTGGAAGCCCTGCTCATTCAGGCGGACTTGGGTGTGGAAACTACCATCTCCTTGATTAATACCTGCCAGGAGCAGGTAGACCGGCAGGGCTTGACCAAGACGGAACAACTTTACAGCTTGTTGAAAACCGAACTGACCAGCCTGTTGGACCAGCCGGAAGAACCAGCGCTAAGCTTCCAGCCTACGGTCATCATGGTAGCCGGCGTAAATGGATCCGGGAAAACGACAACCATTGCCAAGCTGGCAGCCCGCTACAAGAACATGGGCAAAAAAGTGCTGCTGGTCGCCGCAGATACCTACCGTGCCGCCGCAGTGGACCAGCTTGAGGTTTGGAGCAAACGCGTGGACGTGCCCATCATCACAGCCCAGCCCGAGAGTGACCCGGGAGCCGTGACCTATGATGGGATTAAATCCGCCCTCTCGCGCGGCAGCGACGTGGTGCTGATTGACACAGCCGGCCGCCTGCACACCCGCTACAACCTGATGGAAGAAATCAAGAAGGTCTATCGCGTGGCAGGCAAAGCGCTGCCCGGCGCGCCGCACTATTCCTGGATTGTGTTGGACACCACTACCGGCCAGAACGCGCTCCAACAGGCAGCGGCTTTTGCCAAAGCCGTGCAGTTGAACGGAGCTCTCCTGGCCAAGCTGGACACATCCGCCAAAGGCGGGATGGCGTTTGCCATCAAAAGTCAATTGGGCTTGCCCGTTCTGTATGCAGGACTGGGAGAGCGCGTGGAAGATTTACAGCTTTTCAACAGGGAAGCCTTCGTGAACGGCATCCTTGAGCATTAACTTTCCGGAGAAAAACCATGTCTGACCTTGCCAACCGCATAGAAACTATCGAAGCGCAGTGCCGCTCCCTCCAGGAGCATCTTTGACCTCGCGGAAAAGCTACAGGACCTGCAGGCCCTCCGGACTCAATCTGAAAGCTCCGATTTCTGGAATAACCCCGATGCCGCTCAACAGGTGATGAAGCGCATCTCCGACCTTACCGGTGTCGTAGAGGAATGGCAGGCGCTGACCGCGGAAATCCATGACCTCAAAACGCTCAATGAGATGGACGACGGCTCGCTCACCGGGGAGATTAGCGCGCAGGTCGCTGCCTTGGAAGAGACCCTGGCAAGAAAGGAAACAGAGCTGCTGCTTTCTGGCAGGTACGATCACGGCAACGCTCTGCTGGCCGTCCACTCCGGCGCGGGCGGCACCGATTCCCAGGATTGGGCTGCCATGCTCGAGCGCATGTATCTGCGCTGGGCGGAACAACGCGGTTTTAAGACTGAAATCCTCGACCGCACCGTCGGGGAAGAAGCCGGGATCAAATCGGTGACCATCCTGGTTCAGGGCAAGCTGGCTTACGGATTCCTGAAATCTGAAAAAGGCGTCCACCGGCTTGTGCGCCTCTCCCCGTTCGACGCAGCACACCGCCGGCATACCTCCTTCGCATTGGTGGAAGTGCTGCCGGAGCTTGAGGACAATGATGAAGTGATTATCCGTCCGGAAGATATCAATATCGAGGTCTACAAATCCTCCGGCGCTGGCGGGCAGAACGTACAGAAAAACATGACCGCGGTGCGCATTGTGCATTTGCCGACCGGATTGGTTGTAACCTGCCAGAACGAACGCTCACAGACCCAGAACCGCGAAAACGCGCTCAAGGTGCTGCGCTCCCGGTTGTTCGAGCTGCAGATGCAGGCACACGATGAGGTTGTGGCGGAGCTTAAGGGTGAATTCAAAAAGGTCGAGTGGGGCAGCCAGATCCGTTCTTACGTGCTCCATCCCTACCAAATGGTCAAAGACCACCGCACGGAATACGAAACCGCCAATACTCAAGCAGTACTCGACGGGAGTATTGACGGTTTTATTGAAGCGTTTCTGAGGATGAAAAAGGGTTAATCGAGCATCTTCGCCAGACGCACCAGTTCCATATCCAGACCTTTGGTTTTCCCGACCACGTCCTCAAGCGGAGTGGTCGTAATATCTGAAGCAATCTGACCAACCAGAACTCCGGTTTCGCCGCGTTCCAGGGCTTCGATGGCGCCCAGGCCGAAGCGGCTGCCTAAATTCCGATCATAAGCGCTGGGTGTGCCGCCGCGCTGAACATGCCCGAGAATGGTGCTGCGCACGCTGAATCCCAGGCGGTCACGATTGTTGTTAAAGAATTCAGTGAGTTTGGCAGCATTATAGTCAGCCCCTTCAGCGGCTACGACCAACGCGTGCGATTTACCCCGCTCGTACGCTGATTGCAGAGTCTGCGCCAATTCTTCCGGGTCGGTGGGGATTTCCGGCAGGGTGATGGCTTCCGCCCCGCCAGCAATGCCGGACATCAGGGCGATATAGCCGCACTTCCGCCCCATGACCTCCAGGATGAATGCGCGTTGGTGGGAGGAGGCGGTCACTTTCAGGCGGTCAATAGCCTCCAGGGCGATATTCAGGGCGGTATCCACGCCGATGGTGATATCTGAGCCGCACAAGTCGTTATCGATGGTGGAGGCGATTCCAACCACCGGAAAACCCATCCGGTGCAGCTCGTAATTCCCGGTTTGGGAACCGTTCCCGCCGATGACGACCAGCGAATCGATGCCGAGTTGGTTCATGTTTCTGATAGCCAGTTTACGGCCTTCTACGGTCAGAAACTCGGGGCAGCGCGCGCTGCCAAGCATCGTCCCACCGCGCTGAATAATCCCGCCTACGTCTCGTGTGGTCATCTCGTTAATATTCCCGGAAATCAGTCCTTTATATCCATGCTGTACGCCGTACATCTGCCAGCCCTTCCGGATCCCACAGCGCACAACGGCGCGGATAGCCGCGTTCATTCCAGGGGCGTCGCCTCCGCTTGTAAGTACTGCAACCCTTTTCGTCATATGTCACCTCTTTACTTTGGACCGATAATTACTTTTCGCAATTATAATTCATGTCAATCGTAGAAATTGGAAGGAATCCGGTCAAAATGACTAAAGATATTTTGGTCGCTATCGTCAGTGATGATATTTACGCGCGGAATTGGATGTCTCTGCTGCTGGTGCGCGATTGGCGAACCCGGGTGGTTTCCGAAATCACATGCCATGCCGACTTTGCCAGGTTAAATGAACCTGGTCAACCCCAGCCTGACCTTTTCCTGGTGGATTTGGACTCTTATCGGGATAACCCCAGTATGCTGACCACGCTGAATGAACTGGTCGGTAAGCGCGCCAGAATTTTGTGCGTAGGTACGCAGGTGATTCCCAATGTATTTCTGCGCCTGGATGCGCACCTTTTTGCCGGCTACCTTCTCAAGAATGAAATCTCGTCATCGCTGGCCTGGGCTATCACTTTCGCCTATGAGGACAAGACTGTATTTACCCCCGGCGTGATGGACTTCCTGCAGGATGACACTTACAAAATGCCCGCGAACAAAATGATTATCCGCGGCCGCAGCTTTCCAGGCCTCACGGACCGTCAGGAAGAGATTGCGCGGCTCGCGATTGTGTTCTCGATTGGTCGGCGGGATCTGGCGGATGAATTGAAAATTTCGGACCAATGGAGCTACGGCATGGTAAGCGAGCTTTACAGCCGCCTTGGACTGGAGGAACTCTTCACCGGTGAGATCGACCCTTCCCACTTTGTCTGGGATGACCCGGTAATCCTTGAGCACCTGGAGGAAATCCTGGATAAGTTGGGAGACTCCAAAAAGGCGCGCGACCTGGAAACCCTGGCGTTTCACCTTTTAACTATGCCCTCGATTGAAGCTTAAGAATAATTATATGGCTACGCGCATTTCATCGGAAATAAGCACAGCCCGGGCCGGGGCGGCTTCGCGTCCTGTCAATTTCATCGGCAGGCAGACCAATTGATACCGGCCCGCCGCCGCTTCGCTCAAATTGACGCACTCCAGGATAACCACTTTCGCCTGCAAGAGCAGTGTATGCGTTGGCGCCGGGTCCTCATAAGGGGCAATGGAGAGATAATCAATCCCTACCAGGCGCACTCCGCGCTGCACAAGATACTCTGCCGCTGAAACATCAAGCGCAGTGAAATCCTGCCGGAAACGAGCGCCTTCACCCTCCCAGAAGCGGCTGTTCCTGGTTTTCAACAGCACGCGTTCGCAGTGGATTTGCTCTCCCGCGCTTAAAACATCTGCGGTAATCAGGGTCACATCCTCAGGAACTTCGAGCACCTGAGCCTCCCCTATCAGCGCGGACAACGCAATGTGGTCCAGGCTGTCAGCATCCTCGAGAAAATGCAGCGGTGCATCGATATGCGTGCCAGTATGCGCGCCCATGCTCATCGCGCTGATATTCGCGATATCCCCAGAGGTCATACGTCCGACCCAGCTGAGCGCGGGCTGCGGGTCACCCGGCCAGACAGGCAATTTTTCATCAATTCCAACGCTGATATCGAGAATTCTCATGCGTCCTCCAATGCTCCAATGGATGCTGTTTTCTGGAATTATACAGACAGAAACGGGTTTTGAGAGTTTTCGAGAGGAAATGGGTATAGAATCTGCGCTGAAAACCAGAATATCAAGAGGTCGAGATGCAAAAGATTTATATCGCCGGCGTCGGGCAGACACCTGTCCGGGAGAATTGGGAAAAGTCGCTCAAAGAACTGGCAGGTGACGCCGCGCTCCTGGCGCTGGAGGATGCCAGGCTCGAGTATCCAGAGGGAATCTTCGTGGGAAACATGATGTCCGGCAGCGCTAATCGCCAGCTTCAACTGGGCGCGTTGTTGGCCGATTGGCTGGGAATGCATCACCGCGAGGGCTTCGGTCTTGAGTCTGCCTGCAGTTCCGGCGCGGCAGCTTTCCGGGCGGCTTTGATGGCCATCGCATCCGGTGAGCTCTCCTCCGCGCTGGTTGTGGGCGTGGAGAAGATGACGGACTCCCCCCTGGCGGAAATTACCAGCAGCCTCGCTACAGCCGCCGACGCGGACCTGGAGGGGGATTTTGGCGTGTCTTTTGTCGCCTTGAACGCTTTGATTATGCAGCGGTACATGCACGAATACGGCTGGAAAACCTCCGATTTCGCGGCCTTCTCCATCAACGCGCACGCCAATGCGGTCTCCAACCCCAATGCCCGCTTCCAAAAGGCTATCAGCCAGGTGGATTATGCACGCGCCGGCATGGTATGCGAGCCTATTAACCTGCTGGATGCATCCCCGGTCAGCGACGGAGCCGCGGCTCTGTATCTTTCGGCTGCCCCACCCGCTGCCGGCAGAAAAATCAGCGTGGCTGCCTCCGCCGCCGCAACCGATACGATTTCCCTGCAGCACCGCGCAAATCCGCTGCGCCTGTCCGCTGCTGAGGAATCCGCCCGGAAAGCTTACCAGCAGGCTGGCATCTCCCCACACGAAATCAGCTTGTTTGAATATCACGACGCCTTTTCAATCATGGCAGCCCTTTCGCTGGAGGCAGCGGGTTTTTGCGAGCCTGGACAAGGTCCGCGCCTTGCCAACGACGGCAGCATCGCGGTCGACGGCGTAATTCCGGTGGCAACCATGGGGGGTCTCAAAGCCCGCGGTCACCCGGTCGGCGCAACGGGGCTCTACCAGCTTGTGGAAGTTGCCCTCCAGCTGCGTGAACAGGCGGGGAAGACCCAGGTGAAAGCTCCCCGTTGGGGGATGGCGCAGAATATCGGCGGGTCGGGTTCAAATATCATTACCCACATCCTGCATCAGGAATGATACAATTTCCCGGGTAAACAAATTGCCGCAGCACTTCAGCGGCGCCTTGCGCGTTCAACAAAGGAGAGATTTCCATGATGGAATTCCATGTTTCACGCTTGTCCCGTGAGAAGTACGGCTTTGACCAGCTGCTTTTTTCGCTGAATGGCAACGTCATTTTCGCGAATTTTCAGGCAGCCCGCAAGTTTGCGCAGCAAATTAACGCGTTGAAAAGCCCTGGCGATGCCGGTTATGTGTCAGCGGGTCAAATCAACGCGCTGGGTCTGATTGACGAGATTTTCCACCTTGTCGTCGCCGAGTATTATCAGGAATACGGCAAAGACCTGCGCGACGCGCTGTACACGGATATCTCAACCCGGCTGGGCGAGGAGAAACTGCTCGGTACACTCAGCGCTTTTTGCAGCGAGTTCCCGCCAGTCCAGGTTTTTCAGGGTCAGCTCAGCCTGCAGGACTACCTCAAGGGTACGACTGACGGCGTCGCGAACACAAAACTCGCGTTGGAAGAGCTGCTGATGCTCTGGCTGACCAACCAGAACCCTGCCGCGGCGGTTTATTCAGAACTTTTCGACGATGAAAACCTGCGTCTTAAAAGCGCTTACGAACAGGTGATTGACGGCGTAAAAGTTTTTTTCAGCAAGCAGCCGACCTTCGGCCCCCAGCAGCAGGACCTTATCACCATGCTGCGCACGCCGGCCATGATGGTGCCGCAGTCGCTCAGCGGCCAGCTGGAATTCATCCGCCAGCATTGGGGCAAGCTGCTCGGGAAATACCTGTACCGCCTCTTAGGCAGCCTGGACTTCCTGAAAGAGGAACAGCGCGCGATTTTTGCCGGCCCCGGCCCTACAATGGTGCCGGATTACCGTTCAGAAGGGCTTGGCCTTTCCGAGATCGAACGCTTTAGCCCCGACAGCGACTGGATGCCGCGGGTTGTCATGATCGCCAAGAACAGCTTTGTGTGGTTGAACCAGCTTTCCAGGCAGTACCAGCGCCCGATTGAGCGCCTGGACCAAATCCCCGATGAAACGCTGGACAGACTGGCATCCTGGGGCTTCACCGGCCTATGGCTGATAGGCTTGTGGGAACGCAGTGACGCCTCCCGTGAAATCAAGCAGCGCTGCGGCAATCCAGACGCTGTTTCCTCGGCTTATTCTCTGGCACGCTATCAAATTGCAGCGCGCCTGGGAGGAGAAGAAGCCTACCGTAACCTGAGCTACCGCGCGGGTTTGCGCGGTATACGCCTGGCAAGCGATATGGTGCCCAACCATATGGGGATTGATTCAGACTGGGTTTTTGAACATCCTGACTGGTTTATTTCTCAGGACTACAGCCCCTTCCCCGGGTACACCTTCAACGGGCCTGACCTCTCGAAGAACCCCGCGGTCAGCATAAACCTGGAAGACCACTACTACTCCCGCAGTGACGCGGCAGTTGTGTTCAAGCGCTACGATCACGGGAACGGACAAACAAAATACATTTATCACGGCAACGACGGCACCAGCATGCCCTGGAACGACACCGCTCAGTTGAATTATCTCGATCCGAGCGTGCGCGAAGCGGTCATCCAAACCATCCTGGAAGTTGCGCGGAAGTTCCCCATCATCCGCTTTGACGCGACGATGACCCTGACCAAGAAACATTATCAGCGCCTGTGGTTCCCGCAACCAGGCACCGGCGGCGATATCCCCTCGCGCGCGGAACACGCCATGACCAAAGAGGCATTCGACCAGGCTATGCCCGAGGAGTTCTGGCGTGAAGTGGTGGAAAGGGTCGCCAAAGAGGTCCCGGATACGCTGCTGCTGGCAGAGGCGTTCTGGCTGATGGAAGGTTACTTTGTGCGCACGCTCGGGATGCATCGCGTTTACAACAGCGCGTACATGAACATGCTGCGCAACGAGGAAAACGACAAATATCGCCAGCTTATCAAGAACACGCTCGTCTACGACCCGCAAATTCTGAAGCGTTATGTAAATTTCATGAATAACCCCGACGAGAAGACCGCTGTGGAACAGTTCGGGAAAGGGGATAAATACTTCGGCATTTGCACCGTGATGTCCACGATGCCCGGTCTGCCGATGTACGGACACGGTCAGGTGGAAGGCTACGCGGAAAAGTACGGCATGGAGTACTACCGCCCCTACTGGGACGAGACCCCTGATCCTTACCTTGTCCGCCGGCACGAAACCGACGTCTTCCCGATACTGCACCGGCGCCGCGTGTTTGCGAATGTCGAGAACTTCATGCTCTACGATTTCTTTACCGCGCAGGGCGGAGTAGACGAAAACGTATACGCTTACTCCAACAGCGAAGGCGGTCAGCATGCTGTGGTGGTCTTTAACAACCGCTTTGGGGATACCGCCGGCTGGATTAAGAACTCCGTACCCTTCCTCGTGAAAAGCGACAATCCGCACCAGGAAACGCGCGAACTGGCTCTGGCGCTTGGTTTGCCCAACGATCCAGACGCTTTTGTAACCTATCGTGACTACACGCACCATCTCGAATATATCCGCTCAGCCAGAGAAATTCACGAAAAAGGGATGTACTTCAGCCTGAATGCCTACGGTCACCAGGTGCTGATGGACTTTTCCGTGGTCTACGGTCAGGATTACGCCGGGCTGAACGCGCACCTGAACGGCCGAGGCGTCCCCAACCTCGACGCTGCCCGCAGGGAAATTGCCCTCGGACCGATTCTGCTGCCTCTGGCGGAAATCCTGGATGCTGATAACCTCAGGAACCTTACGGTCTTCAGTAAGGACGCGCTCTCCGCGGATAAATTCGAAATGCTGCTGAGCAAGAACCTGGAGCTTGCAGAGCGCGCTCAAGCCGGCATGCGCTGGACAAACCAGCTCTCCGATTGCGCCGACCCCCAAAACCGGCAGAACCTCGAGAAGCTCCTGCGCCAGATCCTCGATCTGGAACATTTCTCCAAAAAAGCTGGTTTATCCCTCACCAAACTGACCCCGCTCTTCAAGCAAACGCTCAGCGCTGAAGCGCTTGAAGACCCCCGGCGCATCTTTGTCCTGCTGATCTGGGCTTTTATCTCCAATTTGTCCGGCAGCAGCGCCTCCGAAGCATGCCGTGCCAGCAGCCGCCGCGTGTTGGATGAAGAGCCGGCGATCAGATTGGTTGTAGGTGCACTTTCCCAGCTTGGTTTCGGGGACTATGAGGCCTGGAAATCTTGTCAGGCAGTGCGCTGGATGATTAGTAATACTGCCTGGCTGCCTGAGGTCCAGAACCTGAAACCCGCCGTCTTGTTCGAGCAGTGGCTGCAGGACGAACAACTGCGTGATTTCATCGAAGTGAATGAGTACAACCAGGTGCTGTGGTTCAATCAGGAGAAATTCGAGGGCTTGCTCTGGTACATGCGGGTCGCATCCGTCCTCTGGTATGCATCTCAGACAGAGGTAAGCGCGGTTGACCTGCTTGAGAAGAATATCCTGGCAGAAGCGCTGTTCTCCCGCTTTTCAGATGCCTTGAAAGCCTCTGAATTTCAACTGGAAAAGCTGCAGGAAGCTCTGAGCTAATTTCGGCACTCTTCTTTAGCGCGCAACAGGGTTTGAGAGAAGATCGTATCTCCTTTCAGCCCTGTTTTTTGACTGTACACCTGCCTCAGGAGCGCCAACGCTGCCGGCGCAAGGTCCAGGCCGGTCGCTTTTTCAGTCAGGAATACTGCCTTCGCGGCGTAGGCAATGTTGTTTTGCGGCTCGATACGGTGGAATTCGTCATGATAAAAGCCGCACGAAGTGAACATGCGCTGGCGCTCGTACTGTGCTGAGAGCAAATCCTGAACACGGTTCAGTTGGTCTTCGCGCCAGGACCCATCGGAAAGCTCCAGGCACAATTCCCTGGTGCTTATCTGCCGGTTAATCACATCGATGTAGCGGTGGCGCAATTCCCAGGGTTCCGGGAACATCGGCGCAATCACATCCAGAAAAGCAGTATCCAACCATTCCCCAATCTGGTTCAAAGCTTCCCGGAAGGGCGTTTTCCAGTATGCCTGAGGCGTGCACCCGCACACCTTCTCCCAGCGGTCCACCCCGTGCAGGCAGGACCAGGAAGTTTTCTCTATCAGGCTTGCCCGCGAGCGAACCGTGTGTTCTTTCAGCCACTTGCCAGGGTAAGTCCACTGGACGCCGTGTTTTTCAGACGCGCCGTTCAACACGTAAGAAAGAAACAAATCCCGGAAAGGTTGGTGGTGTCCATAGAGTTCACCGTCGCTGGCAATCAAAATAAGCCCGTCCGGATTTTCCGCGCGGCTTTTTAAAATGCTCTCCAGGAATAAATCGCCGTTAACCGTCGCAGATGGGAGGAAACTGACCCGTGTGCTTAATTCCTGGTCGTAGGTGAAGACCACAAAAGGTTCCCTGCCGTCGGGTAAATCAATCAGATAAGGTCCAGCTGCGCCGCCCTCGGGCTTTACCTGCCAGGGCGCCAGGATGGTGAACTGGATACCGTTATCCGCCAGAGTGCATAGAGTGGCAGTATCCACAGCCGTCTCCGGCAGCCACATTCCCGCGGGGCTATGCCCGAAGTGCAGCTCAAAATCCTTGATGCCCCAACGCACTTGCGTTATTCTGTCCTGTTCGGTCGCCAGCGGGAGGATGCTGTGGTGATAACTCTGCGCTAAGCCGTTTCCTATCCCGTTCAGGGCATAATTCCGGCGCTCCTGAGCGATAATCTCCGCGCGAGTATCCAGGGCAAAGTCGTCCATCCAGCGCATCAGCGTCGGACCTACGTTAAAGCTGATTTTCTGGAAGCTGCCATTACGCGCATTTGGCGTGTAGCATTCCGCCAGAATGCGCTCATTCCAGTTCCCAAAAGGCTGAGCGCCTATTTCGTCAGGAATATAGTTGGAAATCGGGTCCTCGCGTGGAGGCTGATAGAAGTGGCCGTGGATACAGAGATTCATTGATTCCTTTTCGGCATGCCAAGGTAATCGATTTTTTGTCCAAATCTTGCAGGATTGATGCCAAAGATGCGCGGCAGGGAATCGAGCGCGCAAATCCTGTTTTCAGCCAGATAATCCATCCAGAATGCCGAGCCGGGGAAGTCCTTGCGCAGGCTCTGAATGAACTGGATTAACCGGTTCATGCGCCTCGGGCTGAGTTCCATCAGTTTTTTACTGGAGCCAACCCTGCCCGAAATGTCAGTCAGGACTTCCCGGAAACTAAGGTGCTCCGGGCCGCCGATTTCCAGGACACTATTCAGCGTCTCCGGCATATTCAGTGACCAGGCCAGGCTAACTGCCAGGTCGCGCACCCAGATGGGCTGCATCAAGACGCTGCCGTCGCCGGGGATGGGCACAAAGAACGGAAATACACGCAGCAAACCAAGCAGATAGGAGCTGAAGACATCGCCCTCGCCGTATACCATGCTGCTGCGGATAATCGTGTAGGGGACGCCGCTCTGGCGGATGGCGTGCTCGGCGATGCCTTTCGCTTTCATCAATCCGAACGCCGAGGCCCGATCGGCGCCCAGATGGCTCAGGTAGATGAAGCGTTTTACGCCGGCGCCGTAGGCTGTGTTCGCCAGCATTTCCACATCACGGACTTCAACCTGCTGCAAATCCAGATGACCGGCGCTTTGCTCGACTGAGGCGAGGTGATAGATCACATCCACGTCCTGCAGAGCGGCTCTCAAACCGCGTTCATCAGAAAGAGAACTGACTGTCACGTCGATGCTGATGTTTTTAGGAAGGTTGGCATAGCGCTCACCCGGCTGCAAAAGGTAGCGGTATGGCAAACCCATCGCGTTTAATTGCTTAACGAACTCCCCCCCAATAAAACCAATGCCGCCGGTAACTAAAATCATCGGCGCAATTATAGCAGGTATTCTTGTGTCAATTTGGCATAATACTTGCACTTAATCGGGTAACGTAAAGTGCTAATCACGGATGTGACCATGAACACAAGACTCGGATTTCATTACTTTCAGGACACAAATCACTACCAGGCCCGCGACCTGAATCTCTGGCTCCCCGAACTGCAGGCGCTGAACGCTTCATGGCTGGTCGTCAAGAGCCCCACCTCCCAGGCCATCCCTGAAGAGTTTATCCAGGGGCTTGTGAAAGGCGGGATCCAGCCGATTGTTCAGTTTGACATCCCGGTAAACTCGGAAATCAAACCGGACGACCTGAAAGTGCTTCTTGCCGCTTATTCCCGCTGGGGAGTAAAGCATGTGACCTTCTTTAAAAGCCCGAACGTGAAGTCCTCCTGGCTGGATGGAACCTGGTCCCAGGGCGACCTGGTGGAACGATTCCTGGACCGCTACCTGCCGTTTGTCCGCGTCGCGGAGCAAAACAACCTGATTCCGATTTTCCCGGCTCTGCAGCCCGGCGGTGATTATTGGGATCTTTCGTTCCTCAAAAAGATGCTGCAGTTGGTGCAGCAGCGCAAATCCCTGGATTTCAGCGCGAACCTGCATATGGCTGTCAGCGCGCAGACATTCTCAAGGCCACTCAGCTGGGGTAAAGGCGCTTCCAAACGCTGGAAAACCCTCCGTCCCTACAGCAAGACCGAGATGGGTGAAGAGGACCACCTGGGTTTCAACACCTGGCAGTGGTACTCCGAGCTGGTCAAATCCACATTGAACGTAACGCCCAAACTGATGCTCTTCTGGTTTGGAGCTGCCAGCGTAGAAAAAAATACGCTTGACCCCAATTTGCGTTTTGAGGATTTACTGGGCTACACGCTGAACGATAACCTGAAAACAGGCACAGAAAGCGCGCTGCCAAACGAGGTACTGGGCTGCCTGTTCTGGCTCTTAAGTTCCCCTGCAAGCGACCCTGCGGGCAAAACAGCCTGGTTCGACGAAAATGGCCAGCCCCGGCAAAAAGACTTGTCCACTTACAAAGAAAAGGTTGAACAAACCCGCAAACAACAGGTGGAATACCAGGTGGCGAACCGCGTGGCGCAGTGGATGTACCCGATTGACCATTATCTGCTTCTGCCCTCGTACGATTGGGGCATCCCGGAGAATATTTTGGAACGCGTGCGTCCTATCATCCGGGAAGTCCGTCCAACGATTGGCTTCTCGCTCATCGAGGCCATGAACGCGCGCAAAGTTACTGTTTGGAATGAAGATTCCGCCTTTTCTGAGCATGACATCCAGATGCTGAGAGAAGCAGGCTGCCTGATTGACGAAAAAGTCAGCAAAAGCCTCAGCGTTGCTGCTTAATTGTTTTTATAGAGGAGAAACCATGAATAACCATCCTGTTTACTCAATGCGAACACCCATTTCCAGTTCCCTCCCAAAGATTGTTGTCATCGGTCTGGGAGGCGGTGGTTGCAACGCGATCAACCGCATGATCGAAAATGGGATGCAGGGTGTCACCTTTGTAGCCTGCAATACTGACGCGCAGGCTTTGGCGCATAACCTATCCCCGAACAAAGTGCAGCTCGGCCCCAAATCCACGCGCGGATTGGGCGCAGGCGGTTTGCCCTCCGTAGGCGAAACAGCCGCGGAGGAAAGCTACCGTGAGCTCGCTTCAATCATGGAAGGCGCCGAGATGGTATTTCTGACCGCTGGCATGGGCGGCGGCACCGGCACCGGCGCGATTCCGGTGGCCGCCCGCGTTGCCAAAGCAGTTGGCGCGGTAACCATCGCAATCGTCACCCGCCCATTCTCGTTCGAGCTGGGTCGGCGCCAAAAGAACTGCGAAGCAGGCCTCGAAAAGCTGCGTCAGTATACGGACACGTTGATCGTTATCCCGAACGATAAACTCATCGAGGTCGCCCCGCGCGACCTGCCGCTGGAAATGGCCTTCACGCTGGCAGACGATGTGCTGCGGCAGGGCGTTCAGGGTATTTCGGAATTGATTACTGAAACCGGCCTCATCAACGTAGATTTCTCACACATTAAAAATGTCATGCAGCAGGGCGGCGGCGCGCTGCTCGCCATTGGCACCGGCTCCGGTCCCGAGCGCATCAAGCAGGCTATCGATAAAGCCTTGCATCACCCCCTGCTGGAGGAAATCGACCTGTATTCCGCCACGCACATGATTGCGAACTTCACCGGCAGCGCCAATATGTCTTTCCGGGACGTCACCGACGCGCTGCAGCTTCTGCAGGAAGCGTCCGGCTTCCACGCGGAAATTATCCCGGGCGTCATCACGGACCCGCGCATGGAAGACAGAGTTCAGCTTATCCTGATTGTCACCGGCATTGGAGTGAAAAAAAACAGCCCGGTCCGGACGCAGCCTGAAATGACCTTCAGGGAGCCGGCTGCGCCAGCGCCCGCTCCGACTGCCGCACCCGCCCCGCAGCCTGCTTATCCGGATAAAACCTCCATGTTGGCCGGCATCCAGGAAGTGGACACCAGCAGCCTGGTCGGTCCGCGAGTGGACCAGGATGAGCGGCTGGACGTGCCGGCCTTTCTGCGCCGGCGTTCTTACCAGAGCAAGTAGGAGTTTCTATGGATTTCGCAGCAATCGGCAAAGTGAACCGGGAAGTCTATAAGAGGCACCCCGACATGGCGGGCACCAGCCCCAAAGTGAGCCAGCAGAGCGGGAACCGTTTTCTGCTGTTGTACACCAAAACCGTGGAAATCGGAGCAGGCCGCAAGATGGAACAAACCATCCGGGTTACAGCCGATGAACAGGGAAATATCCTTAGAATGTCAGCTTCCAAAAGTTAGCAGGTGCGTATGAGCCAGATGATGAACTCTATCGAAATTGGATTTTGGAACGCGCTCCTGCCGATTCATCGCAAGAAAGCATGCCAGCAAAGCCGCGAAGAACCGCCCCGCTCCGCGCCGGATGCTGTCAGGTTGGCATTTCTGACGCAGTCCTCCGAGGAGCCGCTGCAGGCCGAACCGATCCAAACTATTCTGAAACAGGCTTCCGCGCTGGAATTGCAAAGCTTTCAACCCACGGTGCGGGTGGCAGTGCGCACTGATAAGCCCTCTGTATTCGAAGGCGCGACCGTCGCGACAAAAGTGGTCATGGACGCTATTAAAAAGTCGCACGCGTTTATGGTTCTGAGTTCCTCGTTTTTGGGTTTGCTGATTGGCGTCATCATTGCGTTTTTCCTCAAGTAAGCGCAAGACCTCCTCTGACAGAAGAGCCGGTGCCGCGCCGGCTCTTCACTTTTCCCTGAAGTTCAGTTATTCATTCGGTGGCTACGCGGGTATCCGGTTCTAGGAACAAGCCAAAAGTGAGCCTATCACTTGAAGAAGCTATCTATCCCGCCGGAATAGACTGCCTTACTGGAACAGCTGGAAAAAGAGTCCTTCTTCTCGCTGGTCTCGAGAGGCTGAACCAATTTTTAGAGCCGGCGAGGAGTGCAATCTCAGGTTTGCCGATCTGGTTTTGAAGCAACGAGGCAGGTTAGATACAGCGGCGCAAGAGCTCAGCCCGAGGAGCAATCTAAATAAGCCCTTGGAAAGCTCCAATCGATTCCTGTGGAGTTTAATTCTGACGGTTACATCGCTGAAAGAAATACATCGCCCCTCCCTTCAACAAAAACCTTAGCATTACATGGCTACGCGCAGTCCACTCTGAGTTAGGACAGCCGCGCAGCCCAACACAAGCCTGCCTATCAGATTTTATTAGGACGTGTTCTTTAGGCAAAAATTAAATCGAGACCCATTGTCGCTCCAGCCAGCAAAGGCAACCCTGTTTCAGCGAGATGCCTTTTACCACCTCAAGTTACTCATACACGATTCCCATATTGTTCAACACACCCCACGAGGTCAGGAATACCTCCGCCGGTACGTCATAAAAAAGTCCGTTGTTCATGTAACGCACCGTTGTCCGGTCATACCCGGTGAGGATCACAGCGTGCTCGTAGGGCGCTACCAACACTTTCTGCCCTTGTTTGTCCGTGTACTCCACCGGCTCGCTGTACTCCATATTGCCAATCACCCAAACCAGGATTGGCTTGTCCTCTGCCAATTTCTGCTTGACCTGCTCCAAAGTCCAGCCGCTAATCATTTTGGCGGGCAGCCCATATTCAACCAGTAAATCGGCTACAGGTCCGGCGTGCACCCCATAGGCATAAGGCGGAATCTGCCCCCGAACGTCGGTGAACACATCCCCGCAGAAACCTAAATTTGGGTTGTCCGAAAGCGGCAGCGCCATCTGAAAATCGTACTCATAGATGTTTACTCCGAAAAATGCCGCCCAATCCACCGCCGCACCAGCTTCGCAGCTTAAGGGGTAAGCTTGTTCGTGTCCGCTGATGGAAATGTAATGCGATTCAGGGAAGCCCGGGAGGGAAGTCGGGTTGTGCGTTGCGGTTTCCGGAACTACGGTTTTGAGCGAGGGAGGAACAGTCGGTGTTGGTTCTGTTGGCGTGGAGGGAGACCCAACCACAGCGGTGCTTGGGATAAGCGTCAAATCTTTTTCTTCTTCCGGACTGGAGCAGGCAGCCAAACTGGATCCAACCAGCCAAGTGATTGCACAAATCAGCCAGAATCGTTGAGACATCTTGTGCCAAGTTTACTCCAATCCATCCGCTGGAAATCGCTGTGGCCAAATCTGCAGTGATGATTTTATTGATTTGCGTAGAGCATCGAGGTGAAACAATCCCATGCCGCGCCGGTCTTCAGATTGCCACATTCCTGGCAGGATCTGGCAAGGATTAAAACCCAGATCTCTTCAACAATCAAAATTTCAACTGGAATTATGGGAGCAGCGCCGCGGGAACCCAACCCAACAAGCGGACTCAGCGAAAACTCCGTGCCCGCTAAATTTAAATGCTGTTAGGGTAACACTGGAGGACGAAATCGATGAAAGAAACACATTGCCCTCCGCCCGACGAAACTTTTGGTTTATATGGCTACGCGCAAGTCATTGAAAGAGGAGGGCAGCGCGTCGGGAGCGCATTCCAACGAAAAAATCGACCTATCCCATGTAACCTGCCAATTGATTTCTGCGGAGCATATCCCCAGAATTGAATCGACGGAATAAACACACCTTTCCTCCACCCGGCTCAGGTTTTTAGGTTTATATGGCTACGCGCAGCGCCGC
>DAONFX010000004.1:35085-37784 GCA_035403825.1 Anaerolineaceae bacterium | reverse complement strand
ATGTTCCTCTGTCAGTTTCTTATCAGGTATAATCCAAGAACTAATTTGTTTTTTCGAGGGAATTATGGCATTACTTACCAATCCAATCCAGGAGAGGCAGTGGCAAGAGCTCCAGATTACCCCAGAGGATCTGCAGGCGCTTTCTGCTTACCTTTTCGAAAAGGAATCTCCTCTCGCCATCGATGGTCTGGCGCGGGTGCTGATTTCGAACCGTCTGGAAAGCGCCCGCGCGGAACTCAAGCGCAAACAAAAGGACCTTGGCAGGATTTACCTGCCCAAAGATCTTCACGAGCCCGGCGAGCGGATTGTTTTCCCGCAGCGCTCCTGGGAAAGCGGAACCGTAACAGCCTCCCACCCTGGCAGCAACCCCGAAATTGGCGACTTCACCGTCATGACTGTCGAATTTGCCGACGGCAGTACCAGGGAGTTCGCTGCTGGCGTGGCGGACCATTCCCTCAATGCCGTAGATTACGAGGACTCCACCGATTCTGAAAGCGCCCGGGATGCTATCTGGCAGCGATACAGCCCGGAAATCAAAGCAAAACTCCGCGCGGCGCTAGACAATCAGACTGACCTGGTACGCATCGGCTACACCTGGTTCCCGAAGTCCCTGCTGATTGATATTGGACTTGGCCACCTGAACCTGGCGGAAGCGCTGCTGGACGCTCGCGACGGCGGTCCGATGAGCTCGGCTGAACTGATGAGCCAGTTGGAGCTTTCTGACGGCGAAAACGACAAACTGATGGAGTTTTCGCTGAATTACGAACTGCAGGAAGACCCGCGCTTTGACGAGGTGGGAACCACCGGCGTCATTGCCTGGTTTCTGAAAAGACTGGAACCGCAGTCCGTTCTGGAAACGCCGCTGGTTTTGCGGGTTCCGACTCGTACGCCAGGCATCGAAGATATCCCGGAAGCTACCGACAAAATGCTGCTGAGCACTTGCGATGAGCAATATCGAACCAACCAGAATATCCTGGAAGGGGCATCCTCAGAAGCCTTAGTGGTATTGAACTTTCCGCACTGGCGTGCCGGCACACTCCCTATCAATTCTGAAACCGCCGCGATTTTCCCCTCCGCGCTTGAAACAGACCATGTCAAGTTTTCTCTGATGGATGCAGCCAGCGGTGAGCTCATCTCGGCGTGGGTCGTCCGTAAACAAAACTATGTATACGGTCTTAGGGAATGGTACGAAGCGCAAAACCTCATCCCCGGCAGCGTCGTTGTCCTCAAAGCTACTGACGACCCGGCAGTCATCAGGATTCAACCCCAGAAAAAACGCTCCAATAAGGAATGGATCAAAACAGTTCTGGTCGGTGCTGACGGCGGGCTCGTGATTGCCTTGCTGCGCCAATCGATTTACGCTGGTTTTCACGACCGCATGGCGATTGCGATTCCTGACCTAAACACGATTGATAAAATGTGGGAGGACCGAAAAGCCAAAAACATTTCGCTAAAATCGGACGTGATGCGCATGATGAACGAGCTTTCCAAGCTGAACAATCAGCGGCATGTTCACTTCCTCGACCTCTACGCGGCAATCAACGTAATCAGGCGCACGCCTCCCCTGGATTTGCTCTATGTTCTCACAACGAGTGACGAATTCAAGCACGTTGGCGACCATTATTACCACCTCGCGGAAAGCGATTAATCGGAGCAAGCATGGATTCGAGAATATCTGCCTTAATCAAACCGACTCTGAAAACTAAGTTTAAGGTTGATTTCGAGTGGTGGAAGGCACAGGACAGTAATTGGAAAGTCTACCTGCAATCTTTCCTCTGTCCCCTGCACCAGAAATTGCTGGCGGATTATTCCTACACGGACCAGATGGACCTGGTAGACCCCTCCAGCGGCGAGGTCAAGCGCGTGGACGCCTTGCTTTATACGCTCACGGAGCACTGCGCCAAACAGCCGGACTTCCTTTCGGGCAGCAGCGCCATGGTTGACTCAATTTTTAAGATTTTCCTGGTGAACGGGAACCAGCCGCTAAACGCGATAGAGCTTTCCGGCTTGATTTCCAAACCAGCGGAAACAATACTGCGCACAATCGGATCCGGAAAAGTCTACAAAGGCATCAAACCTGTCTGAAGCATTTCCTTTGTGATAATATTTTTCTACGCCCTTGTAGCTCAATGGACAGAGCACCAGCCTTCTAAGCTGTTGGTTGCAGGTTCGAATCCTGTCAAGGGCGCCTGAATTTTAACCTTAGATTTTCTAGCCCCAAGCCTGCTGTTTTGTGCCATAATGCAATGAACCTGAATAACAAAGGAGTCAAGAATGAAGTTCATCACACGTTGGTTGGTTATTATGCTCGCGCTTTTTCTGGCGGCATGGGTGGTTCCTGGTATCGAGGTCTCCGGTAACGGCTGGATTGCTTATGCGGTTATGGCAGCGATTCTGGCGCTGCTGAACGCCACGCTGCTGCCGCTGCTGAAGTTCCTCTCCTGCGGCCTGATCATCCTGACGCTTGGCTTGTTCAGCCTGGTTTTGAATGCCGCTGTCTTTTTGCTGTCATCCAACATCGCCCAAAATGTATTTCACGTGGGCTTTGAAGTGAAAGGCTTCTGGCCTGCCCTGCTCGGCTCGCTGATTGTCAGCGTGATTACCATCCTGTTCAGCCGCGAAAAACGCAAAGAGTCAGATTAACCCCTCCCTTTCGAAAGGTACCGGCACCCGCCGGCACCTTTTTTGATTTCAGCCAC
>DAONFX010000004.1:31009-34985 GCA_035403825.1 Anaerolineaceae bacterium | reverse complement strand
TCCGTTAAATTCAGGAAAAACCTGAAACCTTCCACTCCTGCCCGCCAACGGCGCACAGCAGGAGCCAACCCGAGGAAAGGAGCCTCATACTTATGCATACTTACGAGTTAGTTTATATTCTCCAGGCAGACCTGGACGAAGCCACATTAAATGGGCTTACCGAAACAGTTGAAAACCTCATCAAGAACGCGAACGGCGAAATCCTTAAAGTGGACCGCTGGGGCAAGCGCAAACTGGCCTATCCCATCCGCAAGATGACCGAAGGGTATTACGTGCTGGTATCCTTCAAGCTCGATCCGGCCGAAGTCGCGAATCTTCGCCGCACTTTAGGTTACAACGAACAGATTTTGCGGTCTATTGTTGTCAGACCAGAATAGAAAGGAATAGAAATGTCCGAATACCGATCCAACAACGGCGGCGGCAACCGCCATTATGTTTCCAGACCAAAATTCTGCCAGTTTTGTGCAGATAAGAACCTGGCAATTGACTACAAGAACGTCGAGCTTATGACCCGCTTTATCAATGAGACCGGCAAGATCCGTCCCCGCCGGCAGACTGGCACCTGCGCCAGGCACCAGCGCGAAGTTGCGAAAGCAATTAAGAACGCCCGCCACATCGCCTTAATTCCTTTTGAAGGTGACATCTATTACGATCAGAACGCTTAGAGGTGATTCTTTATGGCGAATAACCGCATTCCAGAAAAGCAGGTTGTGACAAAAAAACACCTTGCAAAACAGGAAAGGGAACGTCGCGAGACCAGAACAATTCTGATCGCTACGCTCGCTATCGCCGCCATCGTGGTGGGTTTGCTCGGTTACGTATTGGTCGACAATTACATCGTAAAACCATCCACAGTGCTTGCCACTGTCGGAGAGCAAAAAATTACTGTCCGTGATTTTCAGCCGGTGGTGAAGTTCACCCGGTTGAACATGTTGAACCAGGCCAGTAATTACTATTACTACTACCAGATGCTTGGCAGCTACGGCTCCAGCTTTCTGACCACCGCGCAGAACCTCATAACGTCTCTGAACAGTCCGTCTGTAATCGGTGAGCAAGTGCTAAACACCATGATTGAAGACATCCTGATTGAGGAAGAAGCCGCCAAACGCGGCATCACCGTCAGCGATGCGGAAGTTGCGGAAGCAATGCGAGCTGCCTTCGATTTCTATCCCGAAGGCACACCCACCCCGACCATCACACCCACTTTAGTGAATACCCCCACGCTGTCGCTGACACAAATCGCCATCATTCAGCCGACTGATACCCCTACCCCGCTGCCGACCTCAACCGCGACACCTGAGGGTTGGGTGCCGACCAACACGGCTACGCCGACTCTGGAACCAACTGCCACAACCGAGCCCGTTCCAGCCGGCTCGACCGCAACCAACGTTCCGACGGAAACCAAAGTGCCGACGATTACGCCGACTGCAACCGCGTACACGACCAAAGTGTACGGTGGTGTGATGAAAGACTATTATCAGAACCTGAGCACGTACGGCATCTCGAAGGATGTTGTCGAACGTTCCTTCCGTACGCAATTGCTGCGCGAGAAGCTGCTGGAAGATGTCACAGCGGACCTGGAACCCAAACAGGAGCAGGTGTGGGCGCGCCATATTCTGGTAGCCACCGAGGACGAAGCGAAATCAGTCCTGGAAGCCCTTAATAACGGCGAAGACTGGAATACCCTGGCGGCCACCTATTCCACCGACACCTCTAACAAAGACAACGGCGGTGATTTGGGCTGGTTCGGACGCGGCACAATGGTGCAGGCTTTTGAGGATGCCGCCTTTGCTTTGGAACCCGGGGAAATCAGCGAGCCTGTAAAATCTGATTTTGGTTACCATATCATTCAGTGTGTCGGACACGCTGTCAACGACCTGGATGCCTCTGCTTTCTCGACATTAAAGCAGACCACCTTTACTGACTTCTTATCTGCTCTGCGCACATCCCGCGATGACATCGTGATTAACGAGCGCTGGGTGGACTTCACCCCCAGCACCCCGGCAGTAACGTCCCAGCTTTACAACGCAATTTTTGGCGCTCAGTAGACCCAAACCAACCATCAAGGGGCTGTCCTAAAAGTAAGACAGCCCCGGATGATTTCCCACTCCGTGCCCGTTTTTATGGGCGTCTGCGGATTTGCGCTGGCAAATCGACGCCTAAACCAGGCACTTTCTCCCACTATGGACAGCCTCTTTTGTTTTCCTTAGTTGGATAAGTCTCCTCTCGGATCGCATTATCGCTCAAAAACCCTATGAATTACGCGCAGCGCGGAGAGAGTCGATTGCTAAAGCCCGACGGCTAAAACCAATCCCCGCCGCAAAAAAAGCCGTAATCGACTTTCTCAGGGGTCTATTACCGTCTAAGGCCGCTTGGTTTGCGGCGAACCTTGTCTTCAACGGCAGGGGGAATGCTTCAACAGAACCTGCCCAACTCAACGATTACCGAAAACCGTACAACAAAAATACTCCCCGACTATTTGACGTAACTCTCGTCCACCTCGTCCAGGCGCAGGCTGATCACCTGGCTAGCGCCGTCCTTGCCCATTGTCACGCCGTAAATCACATCCGCGACCTGGACGGAGTTGCGGTTGTGCGTGATCAGCAAAAACTGGGTCTCGCTGGAAAGATCTTTTAGCAGCTCGATAAACCTGCCCACGTTGGATTCATCCAGCATGGCGTCCACTTCATCGAGCACACAGAAAGGGGTGGGAGAGATTTTCAACAGGGCAAAGACCAGCGCCACCGCGGTCAGGCTGCGTTCCCCGCCCGATAACAGCACAAGACCCTGCTCGCGTTTCCCCGGCAGGCGCGCTTCGATTTCAATTCCGCCTTCGATGGGCGAGCTTTCGTCCGATAGGATCAGGCGCGCGGAGCCGCCGTTAAACAATCGCGCGAACATCTTGCTAAATTCGACGCTTACAGCCTTAAAGGTATTCAAGAACGCGCGCTGCATCACGTCGTTCAGCTCTGTAATCATGCGCTGGATGTCCAGTATCGCAGCTTGCAAATCCGCGATTTGGTTCGTCAGGTTGGCATATCTTTCTCTGACTTCCGCATATTCATTCTCAGCCTCAAAATTTACTACTCCGATGCGGCGGATGTGGTTCTTGAGGTCGCGCATATCTTCCTCAATCCCCGCGGGTAAAACCGGTATTTCTGCCAGCGTTTCAATCACCAAATCCGGAAAAGGCAGCGGTGTTGAAACCGAAAACTCATTCCGGTATTCCAATTCAATCAGCCCGAAATCATCCTCAATGTGTGTACGCAGCGAATCCAGCCTCTCCAGCTTGCGCCCGAGCTCCAGCTGAATATGCGTGACCTGGCGTTCTTTGAAAGATAAGTCCTTTTGCAGTGCGCTTTCTTCTTCACTCAGAACCTGGGCCTGGCTTTCAAAGCCTTTGAGTTGGGCTTGGATTTGTGCCAGTTCATTGGCACGGATAGATTCCACTTCCTCGTTCAGCTTTTGCAGAACTTCGTTCAGCTCAGACTTCTTCTGCCTCAAAACAGCAAGTTCTTCCGCGTTCGCGCTGCCGCGTTGATTAAGCAGTGTCATGCGTTCTTTATCCGCAAGCAGGCGCTGCTCCTGGGCTCTCAAAGTATCCCGGGCATGCGCCAACGCCCCTTCCTGGACCCGGCATTCCATCTGGAGATATTGGAATTGGTGCTCCAATGTATCCAGGCTTTGCTCGCCCATGCTTTGTTTCAAGGACTCGAGCGCTTCCGTCAAATTCTCTGATTCCGCGCGCATGCCAGCCTCGTTCCCGGTCAGGCTGTTTTGCTCGGCTTGCAGACGGGTGACTTCCTGTTGGTTGTCCTCCAACTGTTTTTCCACCCATCTGCGCCGGTTCTGGGCCTTATCCAGGTTGACCGCGGCGCTGTTCAGCTCGCGGCGCAGCTCGCCTATTTGCTTTTCCAGTGCGCGCTGCCCGTTCTGATTTTTTGCAGTCTCCTGGCATTGAAAACAGAACATGCTC
>DAONFX010000004.1:0-30999 GCA_035403825.1 Anaerolineaceae bacterium | reverse complement strand
GGTCAGCGTCCATCAGCTGCTGTCGCAGACTCTGCTCTTTTGTGAGCGCATTGGTGAGCGTCTGTTCCAGGACGGACAGCGCTTGTTCCAGTTCATTACGCGTGCGTACAAAACTTACCTTGCTGGCGCTCTTTTGTTTCCCGAGCACAGCAACGCCGCTGCGTAGCAGAACCTGGCCACTTAACGTCACCAGGTCGTAGCTTTCCCGCAGCTTATCGGGCAAACCAAAAGCCCGTTCCAGGCTGTCCACAACCAGAAATTGACTCAGGAGGTGCTGCACCAGAGCGGACATTTCCCCCGGGCTGCGCACCAGGTCCGCCGCCGTCCCCAGAATTCCATCTCCGGAAGGTGCGCGCTGCCTTTCCCTTTTCGGCAGACCCTTAAGACCGATAAGCGCTACTTTCCCCTCAACGACGTCCGTGATGCCGCTTAAGAAGTCTTTGTCCAGGGTGTCATCCGGCAGTACAAGCAAGTCCACAGCTTCGCCCAGCGCGGCGGTAAGCGCTTGCTCGTACTGCTCGGGAACGTCCAGTTTCGTTGCCAGGTCGGTAATCGTTTTTCCGTACTGCCTGACCCGCGAATTTTTCATCAGCGATTTCGCGCCGTCCGAATAGCCTGCCAGGCTGTCCTGCGCCTGACGCAAGAGCTGGAGCTGGTTCGTCAGTTTATTTTTTTCCAGGTTATAGCGGTTCAGTTGGGCGGAGTTTTCCTCCAATGCCCGTTTAATGGACAGCTGCTTTTCCTGATTCGCTTTGCGTTGACGCTCAATCGTCTGCTGTTCCTGCTCCAGCGACAAAATTTGCTTCTCGATACCGCTTTGAGAGTCAAAGGCAGCCTGTTCTTCCTGCTTAATCGTCTGGAGGTTTTCCTGATTGCTTTGCAGGCTGCGCAGTAAGGCATCAAGGCGGCTGGAGATTTCGCTTTTCCGGCTGCGCAGCACCAGCGTCTGTTTTTCCAGGCTCAACAAATCGGTTTGCAGCTTGTTTTGTTGGTCGTCCAGTTCTTTCTTCTTGTTCCGCTCTTGCGCCAGCTCATTCTCCACCCCTGCGCGCTTTTCCTGCAGCTGTGCCAGGTTTTGCGTTTCGGTTTCAATTTCTTTTCTGAGCGTCTGGATAGTTTCTTCAGCGGAGGAGATGGTTTCTTCAAGCTTTGCCAGGTCATCACTGATTTGTGCCTGCGCCCGCCCAAGCGCCTGCTCGCGTTCCTCATTCACTGCCAGGTCGCGGTTTGCAGATTGAATTCGGTCATGCAGGTTTCCAAGCTTCTGGTGCAGTTGGTTTACAAGCTCCCTCTGTGCGGAAATATTTTCTTTCAGCGCGCCGGAAGCAGCCTGATTCCCGTGCAAAAGGGCGAGTGCGGCAGCAGAAGCATCCTCAGCGCTACCCAGTTCAGCCTTGAGCTGGGCGATGTCCTGCTGAGCTTTGAACCAATGGTATCCGTACCAATCACGCAGCTTTTGCTGCAGATTTTCCTGTACCTTTTTATATTCCCCCACGCGCGCCGCCTGTCTTTCCAGACTGCGCAGACGAGGTTTGATTTCATCGACAATATCGAGCGCGCGTTCAAGGTTACGCTGGGTGCTTTCCAGGCGCTTCAGGGCTTCTTCCCTTCGGGAACGGTATAAGCCAATGCCGGCTGCTTCCTCGAACAACTTGCTGCGTTCGTCGGGCTTGATCGAGAGCGCCATGTCCACCAGCCCCTGACCGATAATGGTGTAGGTTCGGTCGCTCAGGCCGGTTTTGGCCAATAGTTCGTGAAAATCCTTTAGCCGCACGCGCTGATTATTCAGCAGGTATTCGTTCGTCCCGTCGCGGTAAGCCCTGCGGGTGAGGACAACCTCGCTGTAATCAATGGGCAGCCAGTTCGTCTCGTTATTAAACGTAATGGAAACAGAAGCCATTCCAGCCTGCGCGCGTTGGTCCGACCCGATATAAATCATATCCTCAGTTTTCTTGGCGCGCAGGAGCGAGTAAGACTGCTCGCCCAGCACCCAACGGATTGCATCCGCCACGTTGGATTTACCGGAGCCATTCGGACCGACAATCGCAGTTGTGCGCGCAGGGAATTCCAGGTTAGTATGCCGCGCGAAGGTCTTGTACCCGTGCATTTCAAGCGAGGCAAGTTTGATTTGGCTCATGCTTCTTTGATTCCGATTTTCGTGATTGCTGCAGCCGCGGCTGATTTTTCCGCGAGCTGTTTACTTCCCCCCATGCCCTCAGCGATTTCCTCGTCATTTATCAGCACTTTTACTGAAAAGACCTTCTCATGGTCCGGTCCAGATTCACCGGTGAGCAGGTATACCGGGGAAGGAAATCCTTGCGCCTGCGCCCATTCCTGCAGCAGGCTTTTAACGTCCTCTTCGGAGTGATTCGTCAGGATTGTCTGGATTTCAGCTTCAATGAAGGGATAGATGAATTCTTTGACGGTCGCGATATCCGTGCTAAGGTAAATGGCGGCTATCAGCGCTTCAAACGCGTCGCATAAGATCGCGTTCCGGTCGCGTCCGCCGGCCTGCTCTTCGCCGTGCCCAAGCAGCAGCACCGTGCCCAGGTTAATTTTCCGGGCAAAATCGGCTAACTGCTGCGTATGCACCAGGGCGGAGCGCAGTTTGGTGAGCACACCCTCTTTTTTCTCAGGGAAATGGTTATACAACCACTCCGCCACGACGTATCCAAGGATGGAATCCCCCAGAAATTCCAGCCGCTCATTATCTTCCAGGACAGAGCGGTTTTCATTCAGGTATGAGCGGTGAGTGAGCGCGCGGGTTAATAAAAAGTTGTCTTTAAACTGCCCTGGCAAGGCGCTGTAAAACTTTGCAGAAGCATCGGCATCAAGCATGCGTTTCCTGTTCTGAACTGCCTGATCGTCTGCCATCAATCGTTCAACTGCAAAGATGCTTTTGATGGCAAACGATCCAACAGGTCGTGAGTATTATGATTGTCTGAATTTTAACCCAGAACCGGAAAAAACCAAAACGATTGGTTCGGGAAGATTTTCGATCAACTTCTTCAACGCGGACCAAACCATCGCGGACGTAGGTTCCACGTAAAAACCCATTTCCGCCAGCTCTGTGTAAGCGAGACGCAAGTCTTCCTCAGCGACCGCCAACATGACGTCCATTCCCGGGCGCAGCAACTTCAAAATCTGTTCTCCGCGCACGGGTTTCTCGATTTGAGTCCCTTCAGCCTGAGAAGTCCCCTGACAGCCTGCAAATGCTCTATTTTCCCAGCGGGCTGCCAATGGCGCGCAGTTAGCCGGCTGTACGCCTACCATAACCGGTAAGTTCACCTTTGGGTCTTGCCGGCAGAGCGCCCGGGCGCCCAGCAGCAAACCCAGGAAGAGACTGCCGTGCCCCACCGGCGCGATAAGCGACCCCGGCATCCGCCCGAGCTGAGCTGCCAGTTCATAAGCGATGGTGGCAAATCCACCAATCCCCATCGGGAGGAGTGCGTGGCTGGCGTAGGGGAGTTTATTTGCTTGCGCATCGGCAAGCGCGGCTTGATGGGCAGCTTCCCGGGGACCGGGAATCCGTACTACCCGCGCCCCGCTGGCAACCATCTGCTGAACTTTGGGTCCGGATGCGGTTTCGGGTACGAAGATACGGCTTTTGATTCCCACAGCGGAGGAATAAGCTGCCAGAGATGCTCCGGCATTTCCGGAAGAATCTTCCACGACTTCGCTGATGCTTCTGGAAAGCATGAAACTGGTAAGCACTGCCGTCCCGCGGTCTTTAAACGAGCCGCTTGGGTTCAGGTTTTCGAGTTTGAAGGCGACCCGCTTCCAACGGATTTCCCGCTCTACAAGGGGTGTGCCGCCTTCACCCAGATAAACCGCTTTCGCACTCGCTGGCAGGCTAAAACTGGCTCTGTAGCGCCAGATGCCAGGCATTCCCGGCTCCACACCGGGCTCACCGGGGAAATCAATGCTGTCAATTCCAAAAACGCCGCCGCAGCGCGGGCACAGATGCGGCAGCCCCTCCTCAGGGTAAGGCAAAGCGCAGGAAGTACAGGTGATGGTGGTCACAGACTTAGTATCGCTTATTTTTGTGAATTCAGCAATAGCCCTCCGGCTTCAGCTATAATTACTGCATGACCAAGAGTTGGTTGAGACAAACCACAAGCTATGAAATTGAAACCGAGCTGTATTCCGGACCCCTCGATCTGCTGCTGGACCTGATTCAGAAGGCGGAACTGGACATCACCAAGCTGGCGCTGGCACAGGTTACCGACCAGTTCCTGGCCTACATTGAGGCACACCGCGACCTGGAACCAGATTATATTTCGGAATTCCTTGTCATCGCCGCGAAACTGGTGCAGATAAAATCCGAAGCGCTCCTGCCGAGGCCGCCTGCCCGGGAAGACGACGAAGAAGACCCTGGTGAAGTCTTAGCTTACCAGCTGCAAATCTACAAGAAGATCAAAGGTGCAGCTCATTGGCTTGGACAAAGGATGGACGCCAAACTGCGGGGGTACCTGCACGTCCCGCGCGCTTTTGACGTACACGCGCAAATTGACCTCACAGGCGTTGAGGTAGCGGATCTGATTGCCGCGCTCGAGGCGCTCCTGCAACAAAATGCCGCTTCCGAACCGGAAAGTGTCATCAGCATCCCCAAATTAACGCTCAAGCGGAAACTCGAGGAGATAATCAGCCGTCTGCAAGTGCTGCCCAGCACGTCTTTCCAGCAGCTCCTGGGCGCGGAACGCACCCGCCTGAATATGATTGTGGTTTTCCTGGCCATCCTGGAGCTTACCAAGCAGGACCTGGTCATTACTGAGCAGTCCGACCTCTTCGCGGACATCCGCGTAACCGCGCTGGCAGGCGCGCTGAATGAGGGCGGCAGCGAGATAAATATCGAGGACGAAAACTGAACAAAGCTTTTACCCTTTCACAGAATGCTTCGGGCATGGTTTATAATCAATGAGGAAGGATAATTATGAGCGACACACCGAACAATGAGGCACCTCTGCAGCTGGAAGCTGGCAACACACAGACGAAAAAGAGCAACCCATGGCTAATTGTTGGGATTGTCCTTGTAGTTCTGGCTGTCACCGCAGGCATCGTCGTGCTTGCCGGGCAGAGCAGCGAGGTCACAACCAAAGTGCGCGATATTTTCATTATCCTGCTCGCGCTGGAAATGTTTGCAATTGGCACTGCCCTGATTATCCTCATCATTCAGGTGGCTGCGCTTACCAATCTGCTGCAAAATGAAGTCAAGCCGATTCTCAATTCGACCACCGACACGGTGAACACTTTGAAAGGCACAGTCAAGTTCTTAAGCAACAACGTGTCCGAACCGGTCATCAAACTAAATCAAAGTCTGGCAAGTTTGAACAGACTGCTTGAATTACTTAAATTACGCAAGTAACCATTACCAAACGAAACAGGAGAATACCATGTCAGAGTCTAACAATTTTGGATCCTTTGTGATGGGGTTTGTTGTCGGCGCGCTCTCGGGCGCAATTGCCTCGCTGTTAATGGCGCCCCAGACCGGGGACGAAACCAGGCAGCTAATTAAAGACAAAACGATCGAGTTGAAAGAAAAAGGCGGCAGCACCTTCGAAGAAACCAAGAGGAAAGCCGAAGAAGCTTATAAAGAGGCTGTCACCAAAGCACAGGAATTGGGCACCACAGCGGCAGAAAAAGTATCCGAAACGGTAAAGAAAGCCAGGAAAACCGTTGAGGTCCCACCCATTGAGACCCCCGAAGCGCCAGCAGAGTAAAAGGCAGCGCTTCTCAGCAGCGAAAAAAGCGGCTGGTTTTGTGCATCGCGATGTTTTTTTGCGCGGGCAATAAGGCATTTTTCCAGGCCATTCTGCTTGACTTATGCCATTTGCCGTGATAAACTAGCTTTCGCTTTTGGGGGCGTGGTGTAGTGGTCGAACATGTGGCCCTGTCAAGGCCAAGATCGCGGGTTCAAATCCCGTCGCTCCCGCACCGCAGAGGTCATCCATCCGGATGACCTCTTTTTTTCCGATAAATCAAAACCGGCTGCCTTTCACATACTTCAGCGATGGGGAACGAACGCTTGTCCTCCTCATTCCCAAGCGAGAATCCCTAATCCACTCTGCAGTCCCGTCTGAGCTAAATTCCGGTACAATAGACTTTACGTTCCAAATAGTCTGTGAGGTCTGATGTTCACCCCTGCAAAACCCGATTTTCATCCGCTTGCCAACCCTCTTGCCGTGCTTACATCCGGAAACGTGCGCTTTACCATCTTGAAAAGCCGCCTGATTCGCATTGAATACGCGCCGAATGGTCAATTCGAAGACCGCCCCAGTCAGGTTTTCTGGCACCGCGAGCAAGCCCTCCCGGAATTTTCCGCCCGGCAGACTGATGAATGGCTGATAATCGAAACAGAACATTTGCACTTGCGCTACAAAGCGGGCGAGGAATTGAACTACCGCTACCTGCAAATCACCCTGAAAGAAACCGGAATTACCTGGCATTATGGGGACCCCGACCATACCAATCTGGGCGGCACAGCCCGCACGCTCGACCGTGCCAACGGCAGGATACCCCTGGGTCAAGGCCTGGTGTCGCGCTCCGGCTGGAGCGTCGTCGACGATACGGGTTCCCTGGTAATAGACCCGGAAGGCACGCTGACGAGCAGAAACGCGGTGGAGGGGTACCGGGACATTTACTTTTTTGGCTACGCGCAGGATTACCTTTCAGCAATCCGCGAATACCAGCATATCGCCGGCCGACCCGGGCTTATCCCGCGTTGGGCGTTGGGCAACTGGTGGAGCCGGTACTGGGCATACACCCAGGAGGAACTGACGCAGCTTATGCTGGATTTCCAGGAGCGCTGCATTCCTTTGTCAGTTTGCATTGTGGATATGGATTGGCATATCACCAACACCGGAAATAATTCCAGCGGTTGGACGGGTTACACCTGGAACAAGGAGCTTTTTCCGGATCCCGCGGCTTTTTTGGCGTTTCTCCACACAAACAAGCTCAAAACCGCACTGAATCTGCACCCCGCGGAAGGCGTGCACCCGCACGAAGCGCAGTATGAAAGCATGGCACGCGCGGTCGGCATAGACCCGGCAACGAAAGAACCTGTGCCTTTCGACATAACGTCCGACCAATTCACGCGCGCGTATCTGGAAATCCTGCACCATCCTTACGAGCAGCAGGGCGTCGACTTTTGGTGGATAGACTGGCAGCAGGGTACCAGAACCAAAAAAGAAGGCTTGGATCCGCTTTACGCTCTGAACGAACTGCATTACTACGATCTCGGCAGAAACCCCGAAAAACGCCCCTTTATTTTCTCTCGCTGGCCCGGCTTGGGCGGGCACCGCTACCCAATCGGCTTTTCCGGTGATTCGGTCGTCTCCTGGGAATCCCTGCAGTTTCAGCCGGAATTCACTGCCACTGCCGCGAATGTGGCTTTCGGCTGGTGGAGCCATGACATCGGCGGGCACTGCGACGGCATAGAGGAAGCGGAGTTATTCCTGCGCTGGGTGCAATACGGCGTCTTCAGCCCGATTTTGCGCATCCATTCCACGAACAACCCCTACATTGACCGCCGACCGTGGAAGTTTGGCGCCGATGCCTTCGAGAGCATTCGGAAATCGATGCAGCTGCGGCACGCCTTGGTCCCCCTGCTCTATTCCGCTAACCACCGCAGCGCGGAAGACGGCGAACCGCTGGTGCTTCCGGTTTACTACGAAGCCCCGTCTGAATCTGCCGCTTACCGCTGCCCGCAGGAATACCTTTTCTGCCGCCAGCTTCTGGCAGCGCCCTTCACCCAGAAGGTCAATCCGGACACACGCCTTGCCAGGCAGGTCGTCTGGCTGCCGGAAGGCGATTGGTACCATTTCTTTACGGGCGAATATGTTCAGGGCGGCTTTTGGTATCCCATCTACGGGGGCAAGGAGGACATCCCGGTCTTTGCCAAAGCTGGCGCGATTATCCCGCTCAACGGGGATGAACCGGGGAACGGCGTGAGCCTGCCAAAGACGATGCGCCTCAAGTGCTTCCCTGGCAAAGACGCGCAGTTCGAACTCTATGAAGACGACGGAGAAACTCAGCAGTATTTGGAGGGCGCCTGCGCGCAGACTATCATCACACAGGAAACGCTGCCGGATGAGATTTGCCTGAAAATCGGCCCGGCGCTTGGCAGGTTCCCCGGGATGCCTGAGACCCGCGCCTGGATCCTTGAATTTGAAAACATCACTGCGCCTGAGAATATCTTGATTCACAGCGAAGACGAACTTATCGGGTTTGAATCCCAATATGATACGCCCGCTCACCGGTTAACAATTTCTCTGGAAGAAATTCCCACAGCCCAAAAAATCGTTGTTCAGCTTAGCGGCGCTGCCCCCGCGAGACAGAGCTCTGGCGTGCAGGACCACCTGGAAAGCTTCCTCAGGGCTGCGCGCCTTCCCACTTCGGTCAAATGGATGTTCAGCAAGCGCATTGCCGACTTCCTTGAGCACCCCAAACGTTTGCTGGAAATCTGGCAATACTTCTCCCCTGCGCAGACGCTTGCCGTGCTCGAGTTAATTTTTGGGAAACAAAAGGACCCGATAGCTTCGGATCCGGATACAGCGCTTATGGACGCCCTGAACGCCGCTCAAAAATGGATAGCCTCCAGGGATTAATGCTTTAGGGCAGGTCGCCGCTATCTGCTGGCGGGGATTTCTCATCCGGAAAACGCTCGCCGGGAGTTTTCCGCACTTCCTGGTACATGGACCGATCCGGAAAGACCGGATCGAGCCCGGCTTCGTCCATGATTTTCCGCGGAAAATTACGGATTTGGTCCGTGGTATGCATGACGTCCCGGAAAGCTTCCGATTTATCCAGTTTTCGCAGCCATGCGCCAAAATCGCGGGCTGCCTGAGAAATTTTCCCTGGTCCGAGGATGACAAATGCCACCAATACAATCAGGAATATCTCGGACCATCCAAGATTAAAGAATTCCATGCTAAACTACCGTTTCGCTATGCGCTTACTCTGAACGGTCTGTTTTCTCGTTTTCAGCAGGCGTTTCCTTCGTCTCATTGGCCTTATCGCCAGCCAGGCCCTCCTTGAAGGCGCGGATGCCCGTGCCCAATTCCCCTCCAATCTTTGAAATTCGGCCGACGCCAAAAATCAGAATCGCCACAACCAAAATCAAAACAATTTCCGGTAAACCAATCGATCCAAACACTTTATGTCTCCTGTTCCTGCTCAGCCGCCGCCCGTTTCTTCCCGGCAAGCGCGGCCAAACCAATACTCAGTAAATATAACCCAAAAAGCGGCAGCATAAAAATGGCCATGTTAACAGGGTCCGCGGTGGGCGTGATAACCGCCGCGAGCACCGCGATAACCACAACCGCCGCGCGCCAGCCTTTTATCAGCATGGACGCGTTCACAATGCCTATCCTCGCGAGCACAAATACCAATAAGGGCAGTTCAAAACTGACACCAATCCAGAATATGAGGTCGGTAACAAAGCTAAAATAGGACTTAATCCGGAAAAGAGTCTGCACTCCCAGGAATTGCGCGAAGAAGTTGAGCGCTGATGGCAGCATAATGATATAAGCAAATGCGGCGCCTGCCGCGAAAAAGAGCACCGCAAAGGGGACTGCGACAAGCACCCGGCTGCGCTCCTCCGCTTTCAAGCCCTTGGCCAGGTACCCGAACAACTGGTAAAAAATCCAGGGGGAGGCCAGGATAAAGCCAGCCAACAGCGCGACCCGCATATAAACGGAAACGGTCTCCGTTACCTCAATTGCCTGCAGCTTTTCCAGGCCGCCAATAGGACGGGCGAGGAAGTCAATCAGCCGGCTCGTGAAAAAAAGGCTGACGACGATTGCTGCGCCCAAACCAAGCAAAGCACGCAGCAGCGCGCTCCGGAATTCTTCCAGGTGATTGGGAATAGTAAGGCCTTCTTCTTGTGGTTCCACGTTTCAAATTATACAGCGCATGGAAACGCTGCCCCTTACAGGCCTGTACGCCGCGCGTCGCCAGGCATGCTGATAGAACCTACCTGAACAGAGATTGAAGCAGCGCAGCCTCGGCATCGGGCTGCCCGGCTGTGGTAATAGTTATGCCGGGATAGTGCTCCAGGAACCACGGCTGCAGGCTTGAACGGAAACTTACCAGCACCTTCCTGGCGGGCAGTAAGGGAAGGTAGGGCAGAATCTCCGCCCACCCTTGACCGTAGATGATTTCCAGCGGACCGATTTCATCGATAACCCAAATGTCCGCGGGCTGAAAATCCAGCAGATATGTCCGCGCCCAGGCGATGCTTTCCAAATCCAGATTCCACTGACCAAACACCTGGGAATCGCCAGGCTGTGCCAGCCGCATCAAAATTCTGGATTCCGTCCCGGGAATCAAACGCACCGCAATTGCGGTTTTCATATTACCTTCAAAAACAGCCGGGCAATAAACTCCCCGCGTGCTCCAGCGCTGCCGGCTGGCCTCAGCGAGAACGGCAGAAACCAGACGCGTTTTCCCCTCCCCGCTTGTACCGCAGATGCCGTAGATCGGGATCACCGCGGGTTTTCCCCGGCGGCAGCATGCTGAAGTTCAGCAGCAGTCTGCAGCAGTAAAGCGCTGGCGCTTGGCAGTACGCTTTCGTCAATGTCAAAGCGGGGATGATGGTGCGGATAAGCATTCTGCTCCACGGCGCCGCCCGAGCCCACAAAGATAAACACTCCCGGAACCTGTTCGAGGAAAAAAGCCATATCTTCTGAACCCATTGTGCGGTAATCCGTCAAAAGAGCGGCATCCGGCAGGATTTTCTTGAGCGCGTTCTGCGCGGCACGCGCTGCGAACGGGTCGTTGATCAGCGGCGGCGTACTTTGCAGCAGCTTTAGCTCAGCCGTACAGCTGCAGGCGCTGGCAGTATCCTGCACGACGCGGGTCAGGCGCTCACACAGCAATTCCCACGTCTGCCGGCTGAAAAAGCGGATTGTCCCTTGCAGCTCAGCTTGCTCCGGGATGATGTTGCTGGCTGTACCTGCGTGGAACATCGTGACGCCCAAAACCGCGGCTTCCAGCGGGTTCACATTCTGCGCGCTGATGGATTGCACGGCGCTAACCATCCGCGCTCCAGCAGCGATTGGGTCGACTGCCAGGTGCGGCAGGGCAGCGTGCCCGCCTCTCCCGGTTATCTTGATTTCGAACACGCCGCTGCCCGCCATGAGTTCGCCTGGATTTATTACGAAACTGCCGCTTGGCAGGCTGTTCCAGACGTGCACGCCCAGCGCATAATCAGGCTTCCGGCTGCTGAATAAGCCGTCTTTCAGCATAGCCAGCGCGCCCTGCCCGATTTCCTCAGCCGGCTGAAATACCAGCATGAACGATGCGTCCAACTTTGCTTTGTGGCGGGAGAGCAGCCGTGCGGTGGTGATGCCAATCGCGGTGTGCGCGTCGTGCCCGCAGGCGTGCATGACCCCGGGGTTCTGTGAGGCGTACACCGCCCCGCTTTCCTCCTGGATGGGCAGCGCGTCCATATCAAAGCGCAGCATAATCAACGGCATAGACGATTTCCCGGGAAGGAAGCCGCTCACGCCCGTCCCACCGAGCCCGGTCGTGACCTCAAAGCCGAGCTTGGTCAGCTCTTCAGCCGCCAGCCTGGAGGTTTGTTGTTCAGCAAAGGCTAATTCGGGATATTGGTGCAGTTTTTGCCGCAGCGCGGCAGTTTCGGGGAAGAATTTTTCAGCTTCTGCCAGGAAGTTCATTTTTCACTTCCGGAAAATAATCCGGCGAAAGCGCTCGACATAGCGGTCGTCAGTGCCGCTGTTTTCCAGCCGGCGCTCTTCGATATGGGCAAGGAATTTTTCGGGGTCCCCGACCTGGCTTTTATGCCGGAGCAAAGCCAGCGCGCGCTGCTGCCAGAATTCGCTCACATCCAGGAGGACGTTCGCCTGCGCCGGCAAACTCAGCCACAGCTCGGAAACATTCGTGGCAGGGTACCCGTCCAGAATGAGCTCAGGAAAAAAGCTTGGATTGCCCACAGCCGGGAACACAGCATCTACCACAAGCTGACCAGCTGCGCGGTGGTCGGGATGGTTGAGATAAGCTTCCCCGATAAAGTAGTTCTGCGGGTCGCAGGAAACGACGATATCCGCTTTGGCGCTGCGAATCAATCGCGTCACCTCGCGCCGGATTTCCAGGCTCGGGATGAGATACCCGTCCTGGTAATCGAAGAATGTGACCTCGTGCACACCCAGGACAGCTGCGGCTTCTTTTTGCTCCCTCACGCGCACACTCGCAAGCGCTGCGCTGTCCGGAAATTCCGGGCTAATTCCGCGCTCCCCTCTCGTCAGCAAAGCGTACTTTACGGTGTAGCCAGCCGCGGTCCAACGCGCGATGGTTCCGCCCATAAAGAACTCGGGATCATCCGGATGCGCAAGGACCACGAGGATAGTCGTGCCTGCGGGCCAGTTATCTGCTTGCTCCAAGTTCATCTGCGCTTTTTTCTCCTCTCAGGAAAGCCTTGGGTTGATTGCTCCTGGGAATTGGGGCCCGTATTCGTGCTTTGCTGGGATTTCGGGCTTCCCTTTTGCTGGGGAGAGGCGCCGGGATTCTCTGTGTTTGAATGGAATCCCTGCTGGCTGCCCCGGCGCTCGCCGCCGCGGCCTCTTCTGTCGCGTCTGTTCCCGGTTTCGCGGTTCGGTTTGCCGCTGCTTTCGGGTTTGGATTTCCCACCATAAGCAAGCATCTCCACGTCACCTTTGGTTTCACTAAAGGTCGGAATACTCTCTTCAGGCACGCTCTTTTTTTCGTCCAGCTTTCCCGTCTGCAATTCTTCCAACGTGAACAGACGCGGCCCAATTTCCGGTAGTTCCACAATTACAGATTCTCTGAGGGGAAGCACTTGAATTACCTTGCCTTCACCCAGCGGGGTCTGCACCACTTTCTTGTGCTTGGGCAGGTTCTTGCGCGCTTCTTCATAGGTTTCGTATTCATAATTCAGGCAGCAGCGCAGGCGCCCGCACATTCCGGTAATTTCCATAGGAGTGAGCGAAATATCCTGCGACTTTGCCATCTTGATGGATATAGAACTGAATTCGGTCAGGAACTTGGAGCAGCAGCGTTTCTCAATACCGCAGGCGCCCAGACCAGAAATCGTTTTCGCCATATCCCGCGGACCAAGCTGCCGTACTTCCAGGCGCACATCACGGAAGGAGTGGGAAATTTCCCTCAGGAAACCGCGGACATCGAAGCCGGTGTCAGGTTCATAATTGAGATAGAAAGTGAGCCGATTTCCATCGTACGAATATTCCGCAGCGAAAGCCTTCACAGCTGAGTAGTGCGGATCTTTCAGACAATCCCTGGCTTTTTCCAGGGCAAGTTTCTCTTTCTCCGCGTTTCTCTCTTTGACCTGGAGGTCCTGTTCTGTTGCCACCCTTTCAATCGGTTGAATGTCTTCAGGGTTATGTGGGTTTTGGACGGAAGTCTGAAGCACCTTGCCAAGCTGTCTGCCGCGGGCTGTGTTTACCAGCACAAAGCTCCCTTCCAGGACGCTGGCGCCTTCGGGTACCGAGAAATGGTAGATTTTCCCGACCGGAGAAAATTGAACGCCAATGATGGACTGTTCTGCCATGGTGTGTTGTTTTATCCTTTTGCCAGGTGGGCTTGTTTGCTGGTCTCAGCCGCGATATTCCTGGCAATCATTCGGAGCGCTTCGGCTGCCGGGTTAAGCGGGCTGCTAATGACTGCCGGGGTACCGCGATCGCCATCCAGGCCGAGCTCGGGTTCGAGTGGAATGCTGCCCAACAGGGGTACTCCGGTCAGGTCTTCCAGCCGCTTGCCGCCGCCTTCGCCAAAAACTGGCATCTGACCACCGTCGGGGAGCCTCAGGTATGCCATGTTCTCGATAATTCCGAGGACAGGGATTTCGAGTTTATCGAACATGGAAACCGCGCGAAATGCGTCGTCAATCGAGACGGCTTGCGGCGTGGTAACGACCACCGCCCCGCTGATGGGCAAAGTCTGCGAGAGCGAGAGTTGAACGTCGCCCGTGCCAGGCGGAAGGTCAACCACAAGATAATCAAGGCAGCCCCATTCAAAATCGGTCAGAAACTGCTGAATGGCGGAATGCAGCATGGGACCCCGCCAAATCAACGGCTGTCCGTCCGCGACAAAGAAGCCAATCGATACTACCTGTACGCCGTAAGCGGTCAGCGGTTTTACCTTCTCGCCCTCTTTGGCTTGCGGTGTTCCGCTAATTCCGAGCATGCGGGGAATGTTTGGCCCATAAATGTCGGCATCCAAGAGGCCGACCGAAGCCCCGTCCTGAGCCAGGCTGATGGCCAGGTTCGCGGCTATCGTACTTTTCCCAACGCCGCCCTTCCCGGAGCCAACCGCGATGATATGCTTGAATTGGTTGGTCGAAATTTCAACCTGTTTGGCATTCTGCACGCGGGATTTGGTCTGAATTTTCACTTCCTTTGCGCCGGTCATCACCTGTACAGCCCGGCGGGCATCGCGCTCCAATTGGGCTCTCAGCGGGCAAGCGGGTGTGGTCAACACCAAGGTAAAACTCACCGCATCATCGATGATTTCCACGTCTTCGATCGTTCCCAGGGTGACGAGGTCCTTCTGCAGGTCCGGATCAATCACCACAGATAAAGCACTCAATACCTGATCTTTCGTAATCAAAGTGTTCTCCTGTATTTTTTTATTAGTTTACTGCAATTCCCGTCAGCACTGCAAAAACGTAAGACCTTACTCCACGGTGACGGATTTTGCCAGGTTGCGCGGCTGGTCCACGTCCAGACCTAACTGCGTGGCAATATGATAAGCAAACAACTGCAGCGGAATCGTAGTAAGGATTGGGCTCAAGAGCCAGGGCGCCTCTGGCACCCACAACACTTCGTCCACCAGACCGGGGATCAGCGCGTCGCCTTCCGTGGCAACGGCAATCACCTGCCCGCCGCGGGCTTTTGCCTGCTCGATTTGACTGATCATTTTGTCATACCAGGCATCCTTTGGCGCGATGACCAACACAGGCAGGTCCCTCTCCACCAGCGCGATGGGTCCGTGCTTCATTTCGCCCGCCGGATAGCCTTCCGCATGGATATACGAAATTTCCTTTAATTTTAAAGCCCCTTCATACGCGATGGGCATATTAATTCCGCGCCCCAGATACAGCACGCTGCGCATTTCCTTAAAGCGTTCCGCAGATCTCTCGACTTCTGCTTCGTGTTCAAGCGTTTTCCCTGCCAGCGTGGGCACCTTGAGTAAATCCCGGATCAGCTTTGTGCGCTCCTCGGAGCTGATGCTTCCGCGCAGGTCGGCCAGAAAAACCGCCAGCATGTACAGGTCCACCAGCGGCGCGGTAAAAGCTTTGGTGGATGCCACACCAATTTCAGGCCCCACCTGCATGGGAATCGAACCGTCAGCGCTGCGCATGGCTTGCGAACCGATGGCATTTACAATGCTCCACAGCTTGGCGCCTTTGCGTCGGCCTTCTTCCATGGCAGCCAGGGTATCCGCTGTTTCACCGGACTGGCTGATAGCCAGCACGACCGTATTTTTATCCACGATTGGGTCGATGTAACGGAATTCGGAGGCCACCATCACCTCCACCGGAATGCGGGTAAGGCGTTCGATGACAGTCTTGCCAACCATGCCGGCATGCAGCGCGGTTCCGCAAGCCGTAATGAAAATGCGTTCGATGCTTTTCGCTCCCGCCGCGTTTAGGTTCAGGTCAGGCAGCGTAATGCGGTAATCGTCGAAATCGATACGCCCGATCATGGTGTCGGAAAGCGAGCGCACCTGTTCGTGAATTTCTTTCTGCATAAAGTGACGGTAATTCCCTTTTTCGGCCGATACCGGATCCCAGGAGATGTGATGGATTTGCGGCTGGACTCTCACCCCATCCAGAGTTTGGACGACCAGGCTGTCGCGCTTGATGATTGCCAGCTGGCCGCTTTCGAGGAAGCTGATTTCCCGGGTGTGTTCAACGATGGCAGGCAGGTCGCTGGCGATGAACATCTCGCCGCTGCCTTTACCAATGGCTACCCCGCCGGCATTACCCAGACGGACCGCCAACAGCCGGTCTGGTTCCCGGGAGGACATGACCACAATGCCGTGCGCGCCTCTGACGCGTTTCATCGTCAGTTCCACAGCTTTGGCAAGGTCGCTGGTGAGCGCGTAATAGCGTTCAATCAGATAGACGATCGTTTCGGTATCGGTATCAGAGTGAAAAACCGCGCCCTCAGCCAACAGCTCATCGCGCAAGCTGAGATAATTCTCCACAATACCGTTATGGACGATGACAATCTCGCCATTCGAGCTCAGGTGGGGATGAGCATTTTGCTGGTTCGGCGCGCCGTGTGTTGCCCAGCGCGTATGCCCGATGCCGACGCAGCCCCGCAAAGGCTGCTCTGCAATTAAGGCTTCCAGGCGGGCAATTTTGCCGGCATCGCGCCGCACTTCGATCTTATCATTCTGCAGCACAGCCACGCCCGCGGAATCATATCCGCGGTATTCAAGTTTCTTTAATCCATTGACCACAATCGGCGTGGCGTTCTGCCCTCCGATGTAAGCCACAATTCCGCACATCTTAGTACTCCTTCCAGCTTCGGAGACGCTCAGGCGCTGGGCTTGAGAGTCCATCTATGTTCCGGACACAGGAAATCGGATGATGTGTCATCCGGGGGGCATCCGCCGATCTTTCGATTTTCCCAATGAAAATTGGTTAACCTTCCCTCGCGGAAAGGAACCCCCGTCCTCGTCACCTGGCTTTTGCCAGGCCTGGCGCTGGTTTCCGGTGCTGCGTGGATTATACAATAAAACAAATTTCAGGGTTCGAAGGTGTAGAAAAACAAAAATTTGACTTTCAGGATGATTTCGTTTTGGTAGCCTTATTCTCAAGAATGCGCCACAGGGTTCCCTGACCCCCACCTTATACCCCGGCGGCAAGCGGATTTTATAGCGCGATTAGTCCGCTGGAGAAGGGAAAAACGTTCGGTAGGGGGCGCTGTCCACGATCAAATATCACCTCCCCGTCCCAGTGATAGTTCATCAGGATCGTAGGATTAATTGATTCCGCTGGGAAAGAAAGCAAGAGGGGAAAGGCTGTTCGTACGCATGTTCGTCAATAATGTTTTGAAAGTTCTATCTTGAACCTTAATCATCACCCTCAGGATTTCCCGAAGAATATGCGCGAAAGTCTGTCATAGTCCTCCCGGGTATCGATATCCAGCGCCATGTCGTCATCCAGCCAGGGCAGCTGCACCGCAGAGAATTCTCCAAGGATGGCTCTACCGCCCTGGTCTCCCTGCAGGTCCATCAGGCGCGGGAAAGCCCTGGCCGGGAAAAATACCGGATTCGCCCGGCGGTCATTGATCAGCGGAAGGATCACCGCATCTTTCTGCCAGGCTAGTTCCTTCACCGCGCCAACGAGATTGACCGATACTTGCGGCTGGTCAGCCAGCAGAAAAATTGCACCAAAACAGTCTGCTGGCAGAGCGGCAAGCCCGGCTTTCAAGGAGGTGCTTTGTCCCTTCTCCCAGTCCGGGTTCCGGACAACCAGCGCGCGGCCGAACTGGGTGCGCGCAAAGATTTCCTCAAAGTGGTCGCCCAATACAAGAACAAGGGGATCAAGCCCGGCTGTTTCCGCGGTCCGGATGCAAGCTTCCAGGCACGAGCCCTGCCCCCAGGCTTGCAGCTGTTTAGGCGCGCCAAAACGGCTCGAATCGCCAGCAGCCAGGATAATTCCGGCAATTGCCGAAAGTCCCTTGGGTTTGTGCAACAAATCTGCCACGGTTGTTAGAATTTTCCCAATCCACGCAAAACTGTTTCCGCGGTCAGCGGAAAACGATTGAACAGCACTCCGGTCGCCTGGTAGACCGCGTCGATAACGGCCGGGGCAAAGGGCAGGTAGGGCATCTCACCCATGCCGCGCGCGCCGTATGGGCCGATAGGGTCCGGAATTTCCAGGATGACGCTTTGTACCTGGTCGGGGATGTCCACAGCCGTCGGGATCATATACGTTGACAGCTCTTTCGTGCGCGTGATACCGTCCCGGGTGATGAAGTTTTCCATCAGGCTGTATCCGGCTGCCTGAACCACCGCGCCTTCAATCTGCCCTTCAACCAACGAGGGATTTATCGCTTTGCCAACATCATCCGCGCAGATAACCTTGCGCAGACGCACTTCGCCGGTTGTGATGTTTACCTCCGCCAGCACCGCTTCGGCCACATATCCGTACGCGAAGTTCGGATAGCAGTGGCCATCTTTTTTATCCAGCGCGCTCGTTTTTGGCGCGAGGTAAGTGAAATCCCCTACCGCAGGGCGTTCGCCAGCTTCCCAGCGTTCCCGGGCAGCTCTTACCGCGCCAAGGATGGCGTTGCCAGCCATGAAGGTCATGCGGGAAGCGGATACGCTGCCCGAATTTCCCGATGTCGCGGTGTCAGACAGGCACAATTCAATCTTCTCCATCGGCACGCCCAGGGCTTCTGCGGTGAACTGCGCGAACACGGTGTGCGCCCCCTGCCCGACTTCAGCGCCGGCATGGAAGAGCCTGGCTCTTTCAACTTCATGCTCGCCGAACAGGACGACCTTTGCCGCGCAATTTTCCTGATATCCAAACGAAAAGCCTACATTTTTATAACCGCAGGCAAAACCGAGTCCGGTTCTGACGTTTGGGTCTGCCCCCTGCGGAATTATCGGTTTTTGCCATCCGCCTGGTACTTCCTGCCAGCCGGCTTCCAGCGCACACGCCCGCACGACTTCACGGATGCTCACACCCTTGGGGATGGCTTGCCCCATGGACTGGATGGAACCCTCCTTGAATAGGTTGCGCATGCGCATTTCCACAGGGTCGATACCCAGCGCTTCCGCCAGGGCGTCCACCTGCATTTCAGCCATAAAGGCCGCCTGCGGGCCGCCGAAACCGCGGAAAGCGCCCGCGGGAATGTTGTTGGTATACACGGAATACGCGTCTGTACTGACATTGGGGATATCATAGGGGCCGCTGGCCAGTAAGGTGCTGTTCCCCAGAACCTTCGGGGAGGTATACACGTACGCCCCGCCGTCGCTAACCATCACGCATTGCGCCGCCAGGATTTTCCCGTCCGCGTCCGCTCCCCATTTGGCTCTCAGCACGTAATAGTGGCGCTTGTGATGCCCGATGATGGATTCCTCGCGGCTCCAGACTATCCGGACCGGCCGGTCAATGCCAGCCTCGTGCAGCTTCTGGGCTGCCAGCGCCAGAATAATCTGCACGGACATATCCTCACGCCCGCCAAACGCACCGCCAATCGCAGGATAGATGACGCGCACTTTCTCCAGGGGAAGATTCAGCGCGTGCGCGATTTGTTCCTGGTCTTCATGTGTCCACTGCCCGGCGACGATTACGGTTATCACGCCGTCCTTGTCCACGTAAGCGGCGCCGGATTCCGGCTGCAGGAAGGCATGTTCCTGGACAGGCGTGTGGTATTCGCGTTCGCAGATTACCGCGCAGCGCGAAAAAGCAGCCTCCACATCTCCCAAGCGTACGATGTTGTGATGGAAAATATTGCTTTCGAGCTCCGGATGAACCCGGACCGCATCTTCCCGCATAGCCGCTTCCGCATCCGTCACTACCGGCAAATCCTCATACTCAACCCGGACGGCCTTCAAGCCCTGAACCGCCGCGTGTTCGTTTTCCGCGATAACCAATGCCACCTGGTCACCCTCAAAGCGCACGCGCTCCGCGAAGGGTTTGGACGAGCCCGGACCGCACAGCACCGGCTGGTCCCTCACGCCCAGCCCGTATTCGTTATCCGGCACATCTTTGGCAGTAAGGACCATGACAACCCCGGGTACAGCCAGAGCTTCCTCCGTGTGGATGGCATGGATGATGGCGTGCGACCGGTGCGCAAAGAGCACTTTCATGGTGAGCTGGTCGGGAAATTGGAAATCCCCGGGATATCGCGCTTTTCCGGTTACTTTTGCCAGCGCATCCACGCGCGGGAGCGATGTGCCTACGGTCTGAAACCCAGGTACCTGCTCTCGACCGCTAAGGCTTGCTTGCATGGGCAAATCCTGCTCCATCTTACGCCTCCATCCTCAGGCTGGCGGATTCAATCGCCTCGATTATCTTGTAATAACCGGTGCAGCGGCACAGGTTTCCGGAAATGCCGCGTTGGATACTCTCGCGGTCCGGCCCTGGCATCTCCTCCAGCAATTTCACAGCCGACATCACAAAGCCGGGCGTGCAGTAACCGCACTGCACTGCGGCGTGGTCGATGAAAGCTTGTTGGACCGGATGGAGTTCAGTCCCATCCGCAATCCCTTCAATGGTGGTAATCACCGCGTTGTGCGCGCGTGGAGCGGGAACCAGGCAGCTGACGACCGCCTTGCCATCCAGGAACACCGTGCATGCCCCGCATTCGCCTTCTTCGCAGCCGGTTTTTGTGCCTGTCAGCCCGACGCGGTCGCGAATAAGGGACATCAAAGTCTGGTCGCAGTAGTCCGGGATGAAATATTCCTGCCCGTTAATGGTAGTATGGATCACCCCGCCCTCCCAGTTTTCGGCTGGTTTGCAGGCAAAGCCTGCCCTGCTATCCAGGGTGGGCACCCGCGCGGGAACCGACCCCGCAGAGCTGCCGTCCTGCATCTCGCTCAGGGCTCCTTCCACCAGCACTTTCAGCATGTAGTTCCGGTACGCGTCTGAAGCGCGGATATCGCTGATGGGCACCGCATCCGCCGCTGCCAGCTCTGCAGCCTGCGTTATGACTTCGCTGTCCAAAGCTTTCCCCAGCAAAAATTCTTCCGCCCTGGGGGCATGGATTACAGTCGGCGCGACAGACCCAAGCGTAAGCGCGGCTTTCTGGATTTTTCCCGCGTTGATAGTCAGCACGGCGCAGCAATTCAGGACGGAGATAGCCTGCGCCCGGCGTAAAGCATTTTTCTTGAAATTCCCGGATTGGTCCGCTTTCAAACCTTGAAAACGAATCTCGGACAAGAACTCATCCGCTTGCATGACGGTTTTTCGCAAGCCCGGATAGAAATCCCGCAGAGGGATAACGCGTGTGTTTTTCGGGGAGACCAGCACCAGTTCAGCTTCCATTGCCATCAGCGGCGTGATGGTGTCATTCGCGGGCGAGGCGGTTATCAGGTTACCCGCAACCGTGCCGCGGTTGCGCAGCTGCGGGCTGGCAACCTGCGCGCAAGCCTGCAGAAGCGGAAATCCATATTCCCGGATGAGCGCGGAGCGCAGAATATCGTTGTGCGTCACCAGCGCGCCGATATGGACAACGCCTTCCCGATCGCGGAAGATATGGTCCAATCCCTGGATTCGGGAGATGTCCAGGACGGTCTCGAGTTCCGGCCATTTGCCATTGCGGATTTCGACCATCATATCCGTCGCACCGGCGATGATTTTGGTTTTTCCCTCCGGCGAAGCCAGGCGGCTTAACAGCTCTTCGACAGTCTCAACGATGTGGTATTGCTTCCACATACTCGCTCCTTTATTCTTTCGTACGCTCGGCAGCTGTGTTCCTGAGGCTGATAATTTCAGCCAGGATGCTCACCGCGATTTCTTCCGGAGTTTCCGCGTGGATGTTCAGACCCACAGGGGACTTTATGCGCGCAATCTCTGCTTCCCTCACCCCATTTTCCAGCAGTCCAGCGCGCGTGGCCTCCCAACGCCGCCGCGAGCCAATCACGCCGATGTATGCCGGCTGCGCGGCCAAAAGCGCGGGCAAGCCTGCCGTGTCCAACTCGCTGCCCCTGCTGACGTCCACGATGTAGGTCTGGCTGTCAATCTCCAGCTGTTGCGGAATTTCTGCCATCGGCATGGGCAACAGCAGGTCAGCTTCCGGGAATTCTGCTCTCGTGCACAGCTCCGCCCGGTCGTCGGATACGACCACGGTGAAATTCAAGAATTTTCCAAGTTTCGCTACCGCTTTGCCAACGTGCCCTGCGCCAATAATCAGCAGCTTCGGCCGGGCTAAGAACGGTTCCACATACACTTGCATTGCCCCTCCGCAAATTCCCAGGGCGCCTTCATCCCGGGCATTCAAGGAATAACTCACCAAAGCAGGCTTCTGGGTGCGGAGAGCTTCGAGGGCGGCTGCTTTGGCCGCAGCCTCAACCTCGCCGCCGCCAACGGTCCCCAGCGAGCTGCCATCCGGAAAAACGAGCATTTTGCTGCCAGCGTGCCTGGGTACCCCACCTTGCGCGGACACCACAACGCAGAGGCAGACAGCCTTTTGCTGCTGGTTGTACTCTGCCAGTTTCTGCAGAATCACATCCATCAGACCTCCAATAGCGAAAGCACAATCGGGAGCAGCTGCTTCTTCCGCGAGACGACACCCTCCGCGAAGCGCGTGCCGTCCGGCAGCGGGCGGTAGGGCAGTTCATCCAGGGCAGGCGGCGCGTCCACGAAAATCAGCCGACTCGAGCCTTCCACGACATCGGTTACCATCAGGCCAGCAAAATCAAGACCTTGCGCGTTTTTCAAGTTTTTCAAGGCGCTTTGGAGCTTCGGGATGTAGTCCCCGACCTCATAAATATCAGATGTTTCGGCCTGCGCGATGGCGAATTTGTAACCAGCAGTTTCATATACCTTCATATCGGTGGTGACCACCTCATCGGGTACTTGCGTCGCAAGCCCGGCGCCTGCCTGAACAATCTTTTCCCCGTAGGACTTAATCGTTTCCGCTTCCAGCGCGGAACCAGGCACAAATGCCCAACGTGCCAGCCGCTCAGCGGCGGCTCTATCCCGCTCGGTTGTCGTCGGGGAAGTGAGAATCAAAGTATCGGAAAGCAGCCCTGCCAACAACAGTCCGGCAACAGCCGGCGGAGCGCTCAGGCCTGCGTCTTCTGTTTGTTCGGATACAAGGGTTGAGGTGCTGCCGACCGTATCCACCGTGAACTTAATCGGCTGGTGCGTGGATTGATTCCCCAACCGGTGGTGGTCCAATATTTCGAGCAATTCCGCTTCTTCCAATGAGGCAATCGACTGCTGGGGTTCGTTGTGGTCCACCAGGACGACCTTAATGCGCGGCGGATTAAGCAGGTCCCTCTGCCGCACCACGCCCAGGTAGCGTTTGTGGTCATCCAACACCCAGTATTCATCCGCGTCCAGGCGCAGCAGGCGGTTGATGACGTCCTTAATCCGCGTGCCGGGTTGAAATTTCGGGATATCACTTTGCGCAGCTTCCCTGCAGGGGATATCCAGCAGATCAGCGATGGTCATGTCGCGGTACTTTGGATGCGGGCCGACAATTTTCCGCAGGAAATCAAACAGACTTTTGCCGGTTACAATCCCGAAAGGCGTGCCGTCAGTATTCACTACGGGCGCAATCCCACCGGTGCGGGTCAGGATGGTCCAGGCTTCCAGCAGCGACTTATCCGGGCTGACAACGTCCAGGCGGCGCATCACCGACTCAAAACGCGGCGAAGCATCCGTGAGTAAGAGCGGCGCGTCCAGTTCCAGCAGCTTCAGGACAAAAGCAGTTTGCCGATTAATCGCGCCTGCCCGTGCCGCGACGCTCTGAACTCCATCCCGCTCGCTCAGCAGCCAGGCATAGCCGACCGCGGCCGCGATGGAATCTGTATCCGGGTTGATATGCCCGGTGACAAAAACTCGTTCGAGGAATTTTTGAGTGTTTCCAAAGGTTTGCATCATCAGGTGGCCCTCTAAACGATTAGCGTGCGCGCTCGCCAGACTTTTTCCGGCGTGATGGGGTTTTCAACGATATCTGCGCCGCAGGCATCCATCACGGCATTCCCCACAGCCGGCGCAACTCCGTCCATCGGGATTTCCGCGACTGCTTTCGCGCCAAATGGATGCGACTTTTCATAGGTTTCGACGAAAATGGTCTGCATGCGCGGCATTTCGTCCGCCCGGAAAATGTGATAGTCCACCAGGTCTTTTTCCCGTGCGCGTCCGCGCCCGTCATAGACCATTTCCTCGCACACGCCGTAACCCAGCGCTTGCGCCATTCCGCCCTCAATCTGACCGGAAGCCGCGGCAGGGTTGATGATAACGCCGCCGTCCACCGCCATCACGAGATCCTCGACGGTCACCTGCCCGGTCTGCAAATCCACCAGCACAGAGGCAAATTGCGCCGCAAAGGGCGGCGGCGAGCTGGGCGAAACATGAGAAGCCACTGCCATGATTTGTTCCTGGTTGGTATGGTGCAGGCTGTTCAGCGCGATTTCAGCGAGGGTATAACACTTTCCACCGGGTTCCTGCGCTTTGCCGTCCGCAAGAGTGATGCTCTCCGGGGCGGCCTGCGTGCCCGCATCCGCGAACATCTCGCTCGCGCGAGCTTTGATCCGCTGCGCCACCTGCGCGGCAGCTTTGATGACGGCCGTTCCAGAGATGTACGTCGTCGAGGACGCGTAAGCGCCTTTGTCGAACGGGGTGAAGTCCGTGTCCGAAGAATAGACGATGATATCATCCGCGTTCACACCCAAAACTTCCGCCGCCATTTGCGCCAGAACGGTATCCGAGCCGGTGCCCAGATCGGTTGCCCCCACCAGCAGGTTGAAGGAACCATCGTCGTTGAGTTTAAGACTGGCGCCGCCCATATCCAAATATGGGATGGCTGTGCCCTGCATCACCAGCGCTGCGCCAATTCCCCTGCGCAAGTGCGGTTTTCCCGGGATTTCATGCCAGGCGGAGTTTCCATATTTTTCATGCCAGCCAATCGCTTCGGCCCCTTCCCGGACGCAAGCCTCCAGCCCGACTGTGTGAATGATTTCAGGCCGCGGTTCGCGTCCTTCGTTCCAGGAAGTGCTGAAGGGCTGGAATTCCCCCGAGCGCAGCGCGTTCTTCAGGCGGAAGGCGAGCGGATCCAGGCCAAGCTCCCTTGCAATCATTTCCATATGCCGGTCAACCGGCCAGTAGCCCTGCGGCACTCCGTATCCGCGGTACGCGCCGGCGGGTGGAGTGTTCGTGTACACGATATCAGCGTAGAAACGAATGTTAGGCGATTTCCGGTATTCCTCATCTCCAACGTAAAGCGCCATGGATTTTTGCCCGGTGTTGCCAGTTACGGTCAGGGCGTGGCAGCCGTAAGCGCCGGTATCGCTCAGCGCGATCATCTCGTTGGCTGTCATCGTTCCGTCCAGCTTCACGCCGGTGCGCATTTTAATGCGCATTGGATGCCGCGACCTCGAGGCGATGAATTCTTCCTCGCGGGACATCTCGTAGATAACCGGCTTGCCCGTCGCGATGGTCAGGTGCGCGGCGACGTCTTCCACCAGCACCTCCTGCTTATTCCCGAAGCCGCCGCCGATGCGGGGTTTAATGACCCGGATGCGCTTTACCGGCAGCTTCAGCAGAGGCGCCAGCATGCGCCGCGCGTGGAAAGGAACTTGTGTGCTGGTCACGATGACCAGGCGGTTGTCCGGGTCCCAGTAGGAGAGCGCTACGTGCGGTTCAATATGCGCCTGCTGGACCTTCGGAACCACATATTCCCGTTCAAAAACCCGGTCCGCCTCGGCAAAGCCCTTTTCCACGTCGCCAATATCAATGCGAATCCTGGCGGCAAGGTTGATGCCCGGGTCGGAATCCGCGAAATTGACGTATTCGCCTTCGTCATGAATGATCGGCGCGCCTGTTATCATCGCGTCGCGGGGATCCAGCACCGGGGGCAATTCTTCATAATCGACTTCAATCAATGCCAGCGCCTGCTCGGCGATTTCCGCGCTTTCCGCGGCCACGAACGCCACCCGGTCGCCCACAAAGCGCACCTTGTTATCCAGCGAGAAGCTGTCCAGCGGGCCCGGAATCGGGTCAGACTGTCCCGCGGTAGAGTACACCACGCGCGGCAGGTCTTCCCAGGTCAGCACAGCCGCTACCCCTTTCAAGGCTTTCGCTTTATCCGTGTTGAGGCGAACGATGCGGGCGTGCGCGAGAGGGCTGCGCAGGACGCGGGCCACAAGCGTGCCCGGGCGCGCAAAGTCCGCGGTAAAAGCCTGCCTGCCTTGTGCCAGCTTTTCGGCATCCACCTTGACTGTAGATTTGCCAATGACCTGAGTGGATGGAATGGCATCAACCGGCACAATTTTGGGCTCGGAGACGGCCGCGCGGTTCTGCTGCGCGCGCATCATTGCCGCCGCCTGTAAGACCGCTTCCACCGGTTTGACGTAAGCCGTACAGCGGCACAAAATGCCTGAAAGCGCGCCGCGAACTTCTGCTTCGCTTGGGTCAGGATTGCGTTCCAACAGCGCTTTCGCAGCCAGGATCATGGCAGAGGAGCAGTAACCGCACTGAATGGAACCGTTCTGAATAAAAGCCTTTTGCAGCGGGCTGAGCCCTTCAGTTTCCTTCCAGCCCTGATTGGGCGGCGTCCCAAGAGATTCAATCGTGACAATCTCGTGCCCCAGCGCCTGTACAGCCAGGAACATGCAGCTGTTTACCGCTTTTCCGTCCATCAACACGGTGCAAGCCCCGCATTCCCCGCGTTTGCATCCGCCAGACTTTACGCCGAGGTAACCCAACCGGCGCAAAACATCCAGCAGCTTTTCATCAGGCGCGGCTTCAACGGCAACGGACTGTCCATTGATATGGAGGTCGAAGTTCATAATTCCTCCTTTTTGAGGGCGTTGGATTCGAGCCGCTGCAGGCAGCGCGAAAGCAGCACCTGGCTCATCTCCTGGCGGTATTCCGCGCTTGCCCAGGCATCCCCACTGGCTTCATACGCGTGCCGGACCAGCGCAAATAAGGCTTCCGCCTTGGCGCTCTGTGAAATCACCCGGGGAGGGTGCTCGTCACCACCGCAAGCTATGCGCAGCGCCGAGTCTTTTTTGCGTGCCGCTGCCAGGCTGATGATAGGCCTGTCTTTCGGGGTGCGCGCGATGAATTCCCAGGCGAAATCATCTGGTATTCGGAAACTCATCCACAAAGGAAATTCGCGTTCGTTTTCGGGTTGGCTCCGCGGAAAACGCTCCAGAGAAACAAACCTTCCCGAAGGCGCCAATTCCAGCTCAGGCGCCAGCGCGAGCAGCGCGGTCAGGAAGGGAGAGCGCTGGTCAGCGCTGCGCAAAAAGTTCAGCAGGCTCAGACTGCTGCGCGCGTTTGCGCCGGCTTCAAGCTCCAGCGGGGTGCGCAGTTCCTTCAGCCCGGTATCAGCTTCCAGAATTTGTTGCAGGCTGGCTGCCGCGCCGATGCGCAGGATGTCCCCAGATTTTTCCACCCGGTCAGCGCCTAAATCCTGTATATCGACAAATAGGTCAGAGGAGCCCAGCCTGGAAGGCACATACGCCCCGCCGGCCAGGATGCGCAGGCATCCGTGCGTTTCGCGGAATAGCACGGCTAATTCTTCAAGGTTTTTCGGCCTTTTAAGGCGATTTTCATCATTTCTCATCAGGAATCACCCTCCAACCAAATGAGTCTGGATTCATTTCCTGAAGCTTTTCCTCAGGAATATCCACATAGATACCGCTGGCTTCTACCAGAACCGCGCCGGTCTGGTCAAGCAATTCACCCCGGGCAAAAGCCACACGTCCCTTGCGCCTGACCTTATACCCTTTGGCGATTAACGGCGTGTTCAACGGTACCGGTTTCCGGTAGCGCAGCGTCAGTTCGCTCGTGACCATAAATTGGTCGCCATGATCCGAGAACGCTCTGCCGCAAATCTCATCGAGCACCGCGGCAGTGACCCCGCCGTGCACAATCCCCGGATATCCCTGGTATTGGTCGCCAAATTGAACATACGCGATGGTGTCGCCGTTTTCATCGACGAAAAAACTCAGGTCCAGACCGACTGGATTCTTCCGTCCGCAGACAAAGCAGGTGTCGGAGGTGGCCTGTTTTTTCATGCTTGCTCCGGAGCAAAGGTATCTATCAGCAGCCTGGCGTTGCCGCCAACCGCGTACAAAATCGGGCAGGTGCAGCCGTGGTCGATATATTCCTGAACCTTGGCCTTGGCCTCGGAAGGCGTACCGCTGGCAGTAATCCTGTGGATCAGATCCTCCGGCACCAAGTGCTTGGCTTGTTGGATTTGTTCGTGGGTAGCCGGCCATCCCAGGATTGCCTGGATTTTCTGGACAACTTCCGTCGACACTCCGGACGCTTTGGCAATATGCGGCTGCTGAGCCAGGTACTGGCACAGCAGTTCGCGGGTGGTATCAATCGCGCGGTCGTGGTCTTCGTCCACGGAGCACACCACCAACTGCGGACGGTCAAAGTCTTCCAGGCGTCTACCGGCAATTTTCAGGCCGACCATCAGCTGCTCGATGGCGATGTCGTTGTAATTCACTGGCACGCAGTAATTCATGACCACTCCGTCAGCAATCCGGCCGGCCATTTCCATCATTTTATCGCCGGTCGCGCCAATATAGATGGGCACATGGCGGGGTTCGCGCCTGCCGTGTACGACGTCCAACTCAATACCGTGCACGTTCACGAATTCGCCTTCAAAGGTCACGCGTTCCATATTAAGCAATTTGCGCATTACGGTGATGGTCTCCTCCATCGCTTTCAGCGGCTTGGTGCGGTTGATGCCGACGTTCTTCGCCAGCGGGTCCCACCATGCGCCAATACCGCAAATGATACGGTTAGGCGCCAGGTCGTCGAGCGTCAGGAAGGTGGAAGCCAGCAAGCCGATGTTGCGGGTCCAGTTGTTAATCACCCCGGAACCAACCTTTATGCGTTCCGTCACGGCAGCATAGGCCGCCATCGGGACGATCGCATCCCGAACCAGCCGGCTTTCCGCCTGCCAAACCGCCTCAAAGCCTTTCGCTTCCGCGTACCGGACGATGTCCAGTCCTTCACGCAAATCATGCGCGTCCTGTAAGTAAATTGCAACACGTTTTGTCATGGTTGGTCCTTTTCTGAGTTTCTATCTGTTTAGCCTGTCAAATCAGGCTTTCCCGTAAATAAAGAAGGTCTTCCGGCGTGTCCAGGTCGTGCTGAATGTGCGTATTCAGATAAATGACATGCTGGAGTCTGCGTTCTTCTGCCAGTGCGCAGTGCAGCGCGCAGGAATTATTTCCGAATGCGGTGGGCATCAGGTCAGACCGGGAGAGGAAAAGCGCATTTGTTCCTGTCATGCGGTAGTCCGGAACCAGTAGCATGCCATTTTCTGCCGGTGTAAAACCAGATAACAGACGCAAATCCTCTGCTATTAACAGCGGCAAATCAGTCGGGATGATCAGAACAGAGCCCGCGCTGTCCGCCTGGATGGTCTGGAGAGCCTGCCGCAGCGCAGAATTGAGGCTGCCGGAGGGCTCTTCGCGCAAAGCGAAAAAGCCTTGCTCCAAAGCCCATGCCAGCGCGCCTTCATCCTCGCTGATGACCATCATATGCCTGAAAATACCGCTTTCTTTGGCCGTGGAAAGCGTTCTTCGAAACAGTTTTTGGTTCACCGCCGCCAGCTCCCGCGCTGAGAGAACCTCGTGCAGGCGGGATTTTCCCAAATCAAATCGTTTAACCGGAATAAGTGCCCATGTAATCACGGCGCTTTCCTTACAATGAGGTCTACACCAAAGCGCAGCACTTCAGCCGCGAGCCTGGTTTTGTCTTCATCGTTTTGCATGAGAGTGTGCGTACCTAGTAATATTATACGCTCGCCCTCATAATTTTGGAACAAACCGCTGTCCAGTTGGTCAAAAACAAAGCCGTCCAGAAAGTCTTCATAATGGGCAAGCACGCTCGGACTGCCTGGCTCTATGCCCAATTCTGCGAACATCTTCGCCGCAGGCCCTTTTACCGTCTTACCCTGAATAATAGGTGAGACCGCCAGCACTGTTTTTTCGCGCAAGCTCTGCCTGATGCCCGGCAGCGCGAGTATCGGGTCGATGCTGACCCAGGGATTGGAAGGGCAGAGAATCACCAGGTCCGCCTCTTCCAGCGCTGTGAGTACGCCCGGCGCGGGCTGGACGTCCTCCGCGTGCGAAAAAACAAAGCCCGAAACAGCAGGCGCGCACTTCTCGCCCACAAAGTATTCCTGAAAGTCCAGCAAACTGCCGTCGCTGGTCCGGACGCGTGTGCGGAAAAGCGCGTCCGTCATCGGCAAAACACGGCTCCTCACCCCCCAACGCTCGCAAAAATGGCAGGTAACAGCGCTCAAATCCCAGCCTGCCTGCAGCAAACGGGTGCGCTCCAGGTGCAGCGCCAGGTCTTTATCCCCAAGTTGAAACCAGGCAGGCGCGCCCAGTTCCACCAGCGCGCTGAAGCTGTTCCAGGTCTCGTTTGCCCTGCCCCAACCTTTCACCGGGTCTGCCAGCCCAGCCAGAGCATAACAGACCGAATCCAGGTCCGGACTGATACGCAGACCGAAATGTTCAAAATCATCGCCGGTATTGACGATGACGGTCAGATTGCCCGCCGGCAGGACCTTATCCAGCCCGCGCGCGAGCTTGGCACCACCCACGCCGCCTGCCAGGGCAGCCACCTTAAGAGCAGAAAATTCAGTGAAGTCCGGGTGCATTAGCGGAACAGGTCGTACTTTTTGTCGCGCACCAGGCTGGCTGCCTGGTCATCCGCCAACTCATAGGGAAAGCCGCGCGCCAACACGACCGGCGTGCCTTCGGCGGCCTGCCCCATCATCAGGGATGCGCCAGCTGCCAATTCGTCCGCCGCCGCGATGACGGTGACGCGCAGCGCATAATCAAAGCGGTCGGGCTTTCCGCGCATGTCCACCAGCGCGGGCATACCTGCCAGACCAATGCTGATGCCGACGATGCCGTTGCGCCAGGCTCTGCCGTGTGAGTCGATAATTAATACGCCTACCCGTTTTCCGCTCAGGCGCACGAGACCTTCCCGCAAAACCCGGGCGGAATAATCGGCATCCTCAGGCAGGAGCAGCACCCAGTCCTCGGGCGCGCCCCAGGGACCGCGTACGTTGGAGTGGTCGATGCCCGCGTTGGCGCACACGAATCCGCTTTTATGTTCGACGATGATTGTACCCGGGCGCATGCGCAGTACCGCGCTGCTTTCGTCCAGGATAAGCTGGACCAGCTCGGGTCGCTTCCCAATTTGCGCCGCAAGCTCCAGCGCGCGCGGTCCGGGCGTTACAGTGCTCAGGTTCACCAGCCTGCCCTCGGATTTTGACACGATTTTCTGGGCGACCACGAGAATATCCCCATCTTCGAGCGCCA
>DAONFX010000003.1:36030-63922 GCA_035403825.1 Anaerolineaceae bacterium | reverse complement strand
AATCGCTGATAGGCCTCCTTAAGAATTCAGCTGCAATCAACTAACCAGCTTTTCTGCTGGGAGAACTCCACAAAAAGGAGGAATTATGGATTTAAATAGATTTACACAAAAAGCTCAAGAAGCAGTGATTGGAGCGCAAGAAGTTGCTCGTAATTACGGCCACCAGACGATCGAGCCGGCTCATCTTTTATTAGCTCTGCTCAATCAGACCGATAGCACCTTCCCTGTGATTAGACCACCTGGAACCACGCGGTATGTTATCCCCGCTGCTGATACGCTGCCGGTTGTGCCCAAAACCAATGCCCACATAGACCCCAGCAAGATCAGGCCTAAAATTTTATTACCAACCCTTTGCTTTTCCATGGTTCTCTCCTTTGTAAGCTTTACGCTCACTTTCTGAAGCTTAGGTCATCTTTTCACCTTGTCCACTTGTGGTTTCTATGATTATCTGATTATCACCGGCAAATAGATGCCAAAGAGGTTTTTCAACATAAATATGGAGGGCTCAACAGCGCCAGCGGTATCAACCATTACGCTATACTCACCGCCTTCTCCACTCGCAGTCAAGCTCTGGCAAGCCAAACCCTCCGAGATCACCACTGTGCTTGTTTGCGGTATGGCACTCGGACCCGACAGCGGCGCAGTGAAGGTTACTACCCCGCCGTCCACAGGATCATTCTCCACACCACTTACACCCACTACCAATGGCTCGGCAAAAGGAGTATTCACAAATGCAGCTTGGTCATCCCCGCTATTCTTGGTCAGGGTAAAGCCGCGGGATTCGTAAGCGCCCATGTCGCAACCAGCCCCTTGCGGGCGTGCCACGCCGCGCTGGTCAGATTCAGGACAGATGGTGTCATCTCCAGTATCAATAGCCGCTGAGCCAGGCAGTAAGGGCAGGGTTTGCGTAAAGCCGCCATAATCCCCCAACGCACCCAAGAGTGGGTCAGCATCGAGATTGCCCCCGCCATCTGTGCCACAAGCAGGGTTCCAGGCACCAGATCCGCCACAGCCCTGGATGTCGCTGGTAGAGATTTGAGGAATGGAGGCTACGTCATAGTTGTAAATTTCCGCTCCATTAGCGGCACTGTCACCCCATAGGATCGTATTATTGATCGCCGGGCTGCTCTGTTTGTTGTACACCCCGCCGCCATAGTAGGATGCATCGTTGCCGCTGAAGACAACATTCGTCAATGTTGGGTTGCTCGAGTCTATGTTGTACATTCCAGCGCCATCAACCGCATTATTGCCGCTAAAGGAAACATTCGTCAGCACTGGGATACTCGCTGCGGCGTTGTAGATTCCGCCACCAAAGTAGGCATGGTTGCCACTGAAAGCAATGTTCTTCAGCGTGGGGTTGTTCGCGCTGTTGAACATTCCACCACCCGAGATTGCCTCGTTTTGAACGAAGGAGACATCTGTCAGCGTTGAGCTGCACTGTTCGCTATACACCCCACCCCCCATATTATATGCCCGGTTGTTGCTAAAGGAAACATTCGTCAGTGTTGGACTGCTTTCTGCGAAACAATACATCCCGCCGCCACTATTTTCTGCCGTATTGTCGCTAAAGGTGATGTCCGTCAGAGTGGGTTTAGCATTATCCCTAATGTAAATTCCACCGCCACCCTCGATCGCTGTGTTACCGCTGAAGGTGATGTCTTCCAGCGTCGGTTTGGTATAGAAATTGATGGCCATCCCGCCGCCATATTTTGCCGAATTGTCGGTAAAGCTCATGTTCGTTAGCGTCAATGTTTTATCTATGCCACCAGTAATGGCTATTCCTCCGCCCTCTTCATCTGTTGAATTGCCGCTGAAGGTAATATCTTCCAGAACCCCCTGGCAAGAGGAGCAAAACATCCCACCACCATCATCGCCTGCCGAGTTGCCGCTAAAGGTGACATCCGTCATGGTCCCGTAAAACCCTTCATTATTTAACCCGCCTGCTTGAGCGCCTGCCGAGTTGCCGCTGAAGGTGACATCCGAAAAGGTTGAGGCGGTAATTATAGTAGCGCCAAAGAAATTATTATACATCCCACCTCCGATTCCAATTGAACATGTGTTGTCGCTGAAGGTGACATGACTCAGTGTAAAATTACCACGCATAGTGTTAATCCCGCCGCCCAAACCTTGTGCCGTATTGTGGTAAATGGTAGCATTCTCCAGCTTTAAGTTGCTATCGAAATTGTACATCCCGCCGCCGCTGTATGCCGAGTTGTCGCTGAAGATGATGTTCGTCAGCGTTGGGCTGCTCTGTCTGTTGTACATCCCGCCGCCGTAGCTGGATGCCGTGTTGCCGCTGAAGGTGGCGTCGGTCAGCGTCGGGCTACTATTGTTCAAGTTGTACATCCCGCCGCCGTAGCTGGATGCCGAGTTGCCGCTGAAGGTGACGTTGGTTAGCGTCGGGTTGGCATTATCGTTGTACATCCCGCCGCCGTTGTCTGCGTAGTTGCCGCTGAAGGTGATGTTGGTCAGCGTCGGGCTACTAGAGTTCCAGTTGGACATCCCGCCGCCGTAGCTGGATGCCGTGTTGCCACTAAAGGTGACGTTGGTTAGCGTCGGGTTGGCATTATCGTTGCGCATCCCGCCGCCGTTGTTCTGTGGATCGCTGCCATTGGCAGTGCCGGCGGTGATGGTAAATCCATCCAGGGTGGCACCGGTTACGCCGGTCACCACGTGGTAGGAATTGTCGCTGCTGTTACCCAGCGTTCCAATATCCCCGCTGAGAATAGTGACATTTTCTTGCCAATCGCGCTCATCTCGGCCTTCTTCCGAGCCGCCAAAGCCGCCATAGAGCGCCACGCCGTCCTTGAGCACGAAACTGACCGTCCGGTCGGTCTCGGTCGTGGGTTTATATGTGCCTGCTTTTATCCATAGCTCATCACCCGGCAAAGATTTAGTCGCTAAGGCATACTGCAGGTCGCAAGCATTTGCCCATGTATCTCCGCAATCCTCAGTGGTTAGGCCATCTGGAACCACGCGGTAGATCGGTCCAGCGGCATTTACTTCGCTGTTAGGTCTTATGCTGACAATTGTGAATACTAAGCCAAGAACCAAAAGAATGACCATGATTTTTGACATCAAGACTTTTTTCATTTTGCTCTCCTTTATACTTGGGTCGAAACAATTAAATCGACAAACAAATGAATTGAGAATTTATTTCATCATTTACCTGCAAGATAGCTCTTCCCACTCATCACTCACAATAAATGACTTTGCATCAGTAACGAATTTAAATCTCTCGGCATATTATTTCTCATCTTCTCAGTTAATATCAATCTGCAAAGTTTTAAATGATGCGGGGTAATCATCATTAGTGAGATATGGTTATGCCTTTATTAACCTTTTTAGGTGCTTTTACCTCAATTTCTTTTCTTATGAGCAATTCCTTTTGTTTATACTTGCTAATTCTAAGTGCGGAACTGTTTGAATGATTTTATTTTTTTCTGGGAACAAATTTGTTAATATTATACCTCTATAGAATCATAATATTTACATATTCAAGCATATTCAAGCAGTTTCATGCAAACTTCGCACACGTATGCATATTTCTAACAATTCTATAACTTTTTGTATACACTTTTTTCCTAAAATAAAATTGTAGTAATAATTTACCCATTGGCTCTGCCTTGGGAAAAGGAGGAATTATGGATTTAAATAAATTTACACAAAAAGCTCAGGAAGCGCTCCTTTCTGCTGAAAGCGCCGCCCGCGAACTGAACCATCAGGCAGTGGAACCGGGGCACATTCTTCTGGCGCTGCTCCAGCAGAGCGAAAGTATCGTGCCCGCTGTGATCATGCACATCGCAGGCAGCACCCAGGCCCTGCTCTCCGAACTCCGCGGCAACCTGGATAAACATCCTAAAGTGCACGGCGCGGGGCAGACCGGCCTGAGCGCTTCGGCCGTCGCCGCGCTGGACGCAGCCCAACGGTACGCCAAAGGCATGGGGGACGATTTCACTTCTACTGAACATATCCTCTTGGGCCTCACGGAGACTTCCGAGAACAGCCTCCTGGAGAGTTACGGAATCACGCGCGACGCCATCCTGAAAGCGCTGCGATCGGTTCGCGGAAACCAATCCGTGACCAGCCAAAACCCGGAAGCCACATTTCAGGCGCTGGAAAAGTACGGCCGCGACCTGACCGCGCTTGCGCGTCAGGGAAAACTCGACCCCGTCATCGGCCGCGACGAGGAAATCCGGCGGACAATCGAGATTCTCTCCCGCCGCACCAAGAACAACCCTGCCCTGATCGGCGACCCAGGCGTAGGGAAGACCGCCATTGTGGAAGGGCTTGCCCAACGGATTGTCAAACGCGACGTGCCGGAGGGCTTAAAAAAGAAGCAGGTGGTCCAGCTGGACATGGCCGCGCTGGTCGCCGGCGCCAAGTACCGCGGTGAGTTTGAAGAGCGGCTGAAAGCTGCCCTTAAGGAAGTGACCGACGCCGAAGGCGCCATCATCCTCTTCATCGACGAACTGCATACCGTCATTGGCGCCGGCGCTGCCGAAGGCGCGATGGACGCGGGGAACATCCTCAAGCCCATGCTCGCCCGGGGCGAATTGCACTTGATTGGCGCTACCACAACCAGTGAATACCGCAAATACATTGAAAAGGATGCCGCCCTGGAACGCCGTTTTCAACCTGTGATGGTGCTGGAACCTTCCGTAGAAGACACAATCAGCATCCTGCGGGGTCTTAAATCCCGTTATGAAGTGCATCATGGGGTTCGCATCACCGACCCCGCCGTCATTGCCGCTGCCACACTCTCCAGCCGCTATATTACCGATAGAAAATTACCGGATAAAGCCATTGACCTGATTGACGAAGCGGCGGCCCACCTGCGCGCAGAGATAGACTCTAAGCCGCAGGCGCTGGATGAAGTGGACCGGCAAATCATGCAGCTGGAAATTGAACGTCAGGCGCTGCAAAAAGAAAAAGACCAGGCTTCCAGGGATCGATTGGCAAAGATCGAAGAAGACCTGACAGACCTGCGCGAAAAATCCAGCATTCTGAATTTGCGCTGGAGCACCGAAAAAGACGCGATTTCCAATTTGCGCACACTTAAGGCGCAGCTGGAGGAAACCGAACAGGAAATAGAACAGGCCGAGCGCGATGCCAACCTGGAAAAAGCGGCGCGTCTGCGTTACGAAACCCTGCACCAGTTGAACGAAAAAATCCAGACAGCTGAAGCAAAACTGAAAGAAATTCAGCAAAACGGCGCCCTGCTCAAAGAAGAGGTTGATTCCGAAGAAATTGCGGAGGTCGTGGCGAAGTGGACGGGCATCCCCGTGACGAACCTGTTAGAGGGCGAAATGCAGAAGCTGCTGCACATGGAGGACCGGTTACATCAACGCGTGGTTGGGCAGGATGAAGCAGTACGGGCTGTTTCCAACGCCGTGCGCCGCTCACGCTCTGGCATGCAAGACCCTAACCGCCCGATTGGTTCCTTCATTTTCCTTGGACCCACCGGTGTAGGCAAAACTGAGCTTGCCCGCGCTTTGGCAGAGTTCCTTTTCGTCGATCAAAACGCCATCGTCCGAGTGGACATGAGCGAGTATCAGGAAAGGCACACCATCAGCCGCCTGTTTGGCGCGCCGCCTGGCTACGTTGGATACGAAGAAGGCGGGCAGCTTACCGAAGCAGTGCGCAAGCGGCCCTATAGCGTCGTTTTGTTCGACGAAATCGAAAAAGCGCATCCGGAGGTATTCAACGCGCTTTTACAGGTGCTGGACGACGGCCGTATGACCGACGGACAGGGCCGCACCGTGGACTTCCGCAACACCCTGATTATCATGACCAGCAATCTGGGTTCTCAGTTGTGGTCAGACCCGGAAAAAGCCAGGCATGTCACCCGCGACCAGGTCACCGAAATCCTGAAAAACTTTTTCCGGCCGGAGTTCCTGAATCGCGTGGATGAAATTGTCATCTTCAAGCCGCTTGAAAAAGAGGACCTGGAAAAGATTGTCGGCATCCAACTCCGGCATGTGGCGGAGCTGCTCGCAGCGCGCGGGTACACTCTCAAAAGCACTCCCGCAGCGTCGGCCTGGCTGGCAGAGATAGGCTTTGAACCGGAATTTGGCGCCCGACCGCTCAAACGCGCCATCCAGCGGGAAGTGCAGGATCCACTCGCCCTCAAAATTCTTTCCGGCGAATTCCACGAAGGAGACACCATCATCCTGGACGTGGGACCAGACGGATTGATCTTTCGGAATTCCTAAACCTAACCAGCATGAAACGCGGCGCGCCAAAATCTCCAGAGGCGCGCCGCCAGTTTAAGCTTGATAGAAACTCAGGCTAATCTCTGCAGTTCCAATGTGATTCGAAATTCAGGGAGCCGCGGACGCAATCCCGCCCAAATAACCGCCCAATCTCCTGCGCCTCAATCCACCGGCGCGGCGCAGCGGAAACCAAAGCTGATTTTATGCGCGTCCGGCTCGTGGTCGCTTCAGGCTAATCTCTGCAGTTCCAATGTGATTCGAAATTCAGGGAGCCGCGGACGCAATCCCGCCCAAATAACCGCCCAATCCCCTGCGTCTCAATCCACCGGCGCGGCGCAGCGGAAACCAAAACTGATTTTATGCGCGTCCGCCTCGTGGTCGCTGTTGTAAGCAATCCGCAGCCGGCTCCAGGAATAATCCCAGGACCCGCCCTTGACGACCTTGTGGAAGCCTAAATCCTGAGCGAAAGGATCCACCACGATGCGCAGCCCGTTCTCGTCCAGCACGTACCAATCCTGCACCCACTCCCACACATTCCCCGCCATGTCCATCACGCCATACGGCGAGGCCCCCTCCGCCAGGCTCCCGACCGGCAAAGTATCCCCCACGCAGTTTGAGCCCAAAAGTTCGTCTTTCGCGTTGGCTTTCGCGCAGCTGGGATTGCTGTCACCCCACGGGAAAGCGCGCAAATCTGTGCCGCGGGCAGCCTTCTCCCACTCGGCTTCGGTGGGCAGTCTGCCGCCGGCCCAGGCGCAGTAAGCCGCGGCTTCCGTCCAGGATATATTGGCAGCCGGGTAATCGTCATACGCCGGATTGCCGTAGTACGAAACCCGGCTGGCGGAATAGCGGTAAACCGGCTCGGGGCATGCCCCCGCAGCCGCGCACAGCGCGTACTGGCGGTTGGTAACCTCGTACTTATCGATATAAAACGCGTCCAGATTAACCCTGCGGCTGGGCAGCTCGTCATCCGGGCAGTCATAGCCGCCGTTATGCTCTCTGATGCAGCCGGAAGTGAACACACCGGCTGGGATGAGCGCTTCCACCGCCCCATCCTTCTGCCGGACGCGTTCACCAACGCTCACGGTCGGAGTCTGCCGACTTTCCGGCTGGGCGGGCGTTTCCGTGGCGGCTTGAGTCTGAGAGTTTTGCGCGTCTGCCTCTTCGCCTGCCAACCCGCGCGTCAGCGCGGCGATACCCGCATCCCCCAGGCGGGCGGCTGTTTCGGGGCTGGCATGCAGGCTGTAAATGCCCCGCAGAGCGTATTCCTGTCGGTCAAAATCCGCTTGTAAAGGCGATACTTCATCAATCGCCAGCACGCGATAATCGGCTTGAATCCGGTCTAAGGGCACAATTCCCCAAACCGAGGCTCCAAGCTGATCTGAGAGGCTGATTTTTTCGTTAGGAGCCAGGCTGATAATCTCACTCAAACTCCCGTCTTCAGCGGGCTCGCCCAACAGACCGAGTAAGCTGTTGTAATCTTCCGCGTACACGATAATCTGCTTGATTTGCATCATGCTTCCACGCGCTTTGCCCCCCCAGGCTGCCTTCAAGTCCGCGCTGCCCGCCCCCTCGCGGAAGGACCAGGAAGGCGCGACCAGGGCATACTCCCACAGGATTTGCGCGAAGACGACCTCGTCGGGCGCTCTGAGGCTCTCCAGGCCGAGCGTGACGCTGCACGGCCCCCGGTTTTGCGCCCACTGCAGGCTGGCCGGCAGCACAAAGTTATCCCGGATGCGCTTGGGGACTTCCGGCGCTACCCACACATCCGGCAGGCAATTTTGCGCGTCAGGCGCGGCGGTCGGGCTGGCCTGGGGCGCGGCCGGCGCGGAGCAGCTCACGAAAAGCAGCGCGATGATCAGGATTGAACCATAGAGAGGAAGGTGTTTCATCATCAGCCCCATTGGAGCTTGATTTTATCATGAAGTTCATGAAAGAAATCATCCGGCAGAAAGCTCTGCCGGATGATTTTGCTAAACTACTTTGGACAATAATCCTACACGCGCGGCTTACTTGAAGAGCAGCGGGATGTAGAGTTGGAGAACACTGGTGATATGCAGCGTCACCGGAATGTTAATGGCCACAGCTGGTGGATTCTTGACACGCAAGGTGGCAAAGTAATCGCCTTCCGCCAGACCGGTGGAGTCGTAGGTGATGGTGATAACCTGAGATCCATCTGCCGGCACTGTGCCAGCAATCGGGTCTTCAGACAGCCACGGCACGTCCCCACCTTCTGTTCCATCGATGGAGACGTCATCCAATCCGATTTCAGCGCCGTCCAGACCAGCATATTGGAAGCCGATACGCACCGGTCCGCCAGGAATGTAAGAACCAAGATCAATTGTCGTGTTCGCCCAGGTCCAGTTATCGGTCCAGTCGCTGTCGGCTGCACGGATGAAGATATCATCTCCACCGCCAATATCATCAACAACCAACCAGATGTTCAAATCACAGTTGTCGTAGGTATCCCGGCACCAATAAATGCTGCCCATGGACCAGAAGCTAAGCGTTCCCTCGTTGAGGTTGAATTCAGGGGTCACGAGCCATTCATCCTGCTCGTTCAAATCTTGATCATACAGAACGTGGGCGTTATAGAGGCCCGAATGCGGGCTATAATCGCTTAACTCCCAGGTCCAAGGCGACTGACTTTGCACGGCCCAATCAGCAGGCGGGAAGCCGCTTTCGAAGCCTTCATCCAGCAGAATGTCTTTGGGTTGATAGGTCGGAGCGTTCGCGCTGTTTTTAGGACCGCTCTTGGACCGGTCGAGAGCAGGTCCATCGAGTTCGGGTCGGTAAGTGTACGTTGGGCCAAGAGCTTCCTGTTGAATTACAGGGATTTCTTGCAATTCAAAAATACCCGCAGCGGCGCCGGAGTTCACAATGGTGAGCGTCTGGGTGGTGACCACGTCCGCCAGTTGTGTCTGTTCGAGTTCGGTCGGCAGGACGCTCAGGCAGGGCGCCAACAGGCGCAGAGCCTTATCAATCGTAAGCGTGCTGCCGCCCACAACCGCGACATCCGATTCCATGATGCTCACGTAGCCGTCAGCCACAAACTCGATATCATAGGTTCCCGCTGGCACGGTGTACGTGTAGTAACCGCTGGCGTTCGTGCTGGTGGTGTACACAATCGCGCCGCCCTGCCAGAAGTTCACCGTCGCGCCTTCCAAAGCTTCCGGGTTCACATCGCAGGCTTCCAGGCCGCTGACAGTACCATTGACAGTGCCGAAAGTATCGGGGGCAAACAGATGCAAGATCACCGGAATATTAGGATAGGTGTAGGGTGTGTCGTGCTTGACTTTAAGCTCAGCCAGGTAATCGCCGGGTTGGCTCAGGCCGGCGCCGGTCGGGTTGAAGCTGATGGTGATATCCTGCTCGCCGCCAGCGGGAACCGTACCGCTTACCGGGTCTTCGGAAAGCCACGGCACGTCGGAGACGCCGCCGGTCGGGAAGGCCAGGCAGTCAGTTTCCGCGCCGGAGGGGAAGGCTCCGACCAGAGTGCTAGCGCCCGTGGTTGTGTCGATCACGCGCAGTTCGCCAGAGCTTATGTAAGCCGCCCAGTAAAGCACGCCGGACTCTTCTTCAAAGTCCATGCCCTGGGCATAATTAGGGGCAACCCCAAGCGAGCCTACGGTGGTCACCGCCAGCGTGGCGGGATCGACTTTCATCAGGTTGGATGTGAGCAATTCCACGATGTAAATCATGTCATCAGCCGTGTTGTACGCCAGGTCGATGCCGCAGCCAATGCCGGGCAGGGCGCCCAAAAGCGTGGTGGCGCCGGTGACGATATCCACGGTGACCAGGCTGGATGCCGAGCAGCTGGTTACCAGGCCGTACATCGTACCGTCAGGCGTGCCGGTAAGGCCGGAGAAGGTTTGGCCGGCAGGCGGGGCGGTCGGGCCTATCAAGGTTTGCGCACCAGTGGCCGTATTGATTGCGTACAGCCCGTTGGTGTTGTAGTCGACAGCATAGAGCGTCGTGAAATCTCCGCCAACAAAATCGCCGGCGAAGAAGTCATGGCTTCCCATGCTTCCGACGATATTCCAGACGCCAGGCACATCCGTGTCGGGGATATTGACCAGGTTGTAGCCGGGGTAAATATCAATCGCGAACGCGGGAGCGCCGGCCAGAATATCCGTCAGGCTGCCTGGCGCTTGTTCGAGCCCGACAGTTTTGGCGGCTTCAGGCGCTTTGCCCATCGAAATCGTGCGGGTATCCTCGGGCAGCACTTCCGTAAAGGCTGGGATGGAAAGCGGCGGGACGAACCCGGAATCTTTCTCCACCAGCTCGAACATCGCGGGAGAGGAGCCGTTGTTCCCGATGGTCAGCGTTTCTTCGTGAACCGGGTCGCCCATCATCATCGTAACTTCGAAGGACTCAGGGTCAAACTCCAGCTCGCCGGTGCCGAGGGAGAAGTCCTGCCGGGTGATAAAGTCTTCCATGACGTTCACGGTTTCGGTCTGGCTGCCAAAGAGCGCCATCTCCGCCGTGAAGTCGTGCGCTTCGAACGAGCCCAGCAGCGGCACGGATGCCTGCGGATTTACCCACTCATCGCACGGCACGGCCACCATTGAAGCCGGAGTGTAAACATCGCTGCTGCAAGGATGGTGGGGCGCATTCCCCCAATTGTCACCGTCCCAGTACCACGAGACATTTCCGGCTGAAGAGCCTGGCGTGACTTCCATACAGTAGGTCGCGACGCAGTTCTCGTCAGGGTAATTAAACTGACTTCGTTGATGTTCAATATCCACTTCATAGGGTGAGGTTTCAAAACTCCAACTGAAGTCGCTGAATGCACCATACGCACAATACGGCGTGCCCTGGACGTAAACATCGGTTACCGTCCAATCCGTCGGGAAGCGCGTCCAAAGGTCATAGACATATTCCCAATCCGGTGAGTAAGAATGCGCTGTAAAGCACAGCGTTGCCGGAACGCCGGGTGTGTATCCGGCATCCCCGCCGGCCGCCGGGTCAAAGACCACATTCGAGCCTGTCAGAGATTGCGTGCCCTGCGCGCCCTCTTCGGTAAAGGGCTGGAATGCCCAGTACAAGCCTTCGTTGGCAGGGTCCTCAGGGATGGAAATGGTTTGGGTCGCCACTTCAGCGCTGTACACGTCCGCGCCTACCAGCGGGCTGCCGTCGTTGTCATTATACACAAAGCCAGCCACCGCACCGCCGGGAATGACCGTGCAGGGCGCGGAAACAGACACAGGCTCCGCGACGGTCACCACCACATCGTCGATGTACCAGCCGGCATAATTCACAGAGCTGTCGCTGCGGAAGTAGAAGCGGAACTGGAAATTGCTGACTGCGTAAGAGGAATCTAATTGATAGACCTTTTTAGCCCAGGAGAGCTGATCCCCAATCTTCCCGGAGACATCCTGCCAGCTAACGCCGCCGTCCTTGGTGACTTCCAGAACGCCCCAGTCATAGCTCGTACTTTCGGTGTCCATCCAGTTCCAGAAGGAAAGGGTCGGGGCAAGCCCGGCATAAGCGCTCAGGTCAATCATAGGGGATGTAATCCACCCGGATTCGCTGGAGTTATAGTTGCCTGCCAGGTTGGTTGCCCACACGTTCGGGGCGGAATGCGCCGCACCAGGTCCGGACGTCGGAGCTCCCCATGCCCAGGTCGTCGTGCCGCTAACCGTAAATCCGCCGTTATCCGAGTCAAAATTCGAGGAGAAGACAGTTGTGGGCGGAGGCACGGGAATCGCTACAACGCCGACGTCATCCACATACCAGCCTTCGTACTGCACCGAGCTATCGCTCTTGAAGTAGAAGCGGAACTGGAAGTTCGCGACGTTGTAGCTTGGGTCGAGCAACACTGTTTGCTGGCTGTACGACGTATCAGAAACGCCGCCAACAGGCCCCCAGACGACATCCCAGGTCGCGCCGCCGTCCTTGGTTACATCCAGACGCGCCCAGTCGTAGCTCGCGCTCTCAATGTGTTTCCAATCCCACCACTGGATGGCGATGGAGTTAGTGCCAAAACCGGTCGTATCCAGAACGGGGGAAGCCATCCAGCCAAGTTCGCTGGCGTTGTAATTGCCGCCCGGGTTGGTGGCGATACCTTTGGTGCCGCTGTGTCCCTCGCCAGGACCGCTGGTAAAGTCGCCCCAGGCAAAGGAAGTCGTCCCGCCGGGGGTGAAACCTTCGTCGCTGCTCTCAAAGGAGTAGAAGAAGTCGTAATCCGGCTTGTATCCGGGAGCCGCGCAGGCCTCGCCTTCCACGACGAGCGGAATGTCGTGCGTGTAATTTGCGCCGCTTGGGGTAACAGCCTCAACTTTTTCTTCATATCCCGGAGCCAGCGGCGTAGTCGTGAAGCTGTGTTCCGTATCCGAGACCAGCTCAATTTCATAGTAACCGGTGAACGGATCGCTGTAAATCGTTTGGTCAAAACTGCCGGTTGTGACATGAATCGCCGCGTACAGCGGATAACCGTGTGCGCCGAGCCCCTCCACGCCCGCGTCATATACAACGCCAGAAACCAGACTGGTGCCCAGAGGCTCCAAAACAAAATCCTGCGTGGTGGTCACATCTTCCGTAACATCCACATCGGACACACTGACCGTGTCATAACCATACTTGCTGGCGGTTAAGGTGTAGGTGCCTTCCGGCAGTCCGGAGCTGTAGCTGCCGTCTGCCGCGCTGTAGATTTTCTTGGTATAACCCGAACCGTTGTCGGCGAGAATTTGCGCGCCTTCGATCGGGGTCGTACCATCTTCGGTCACCACGCCTTCGAGCGTTCCCATCGCACACAATCCGGAGGCTTGCGTGACTGCCGCCAGGGCGTCAATCTCGCCCCAGCCCGTCGCGTAGTTCGGCCAATCCGTCGGGGTGTCGGTAGAACCGTCCGCATAGGTGATATTCACCGCTGTTTCTTCGATGATATTTTCAGTGGTGGCATAATCACCAACCAGGCACGGCGCTGCCTGCCAGATCAGCGCGACCAGACCGGTCACGTGCGGAGCCGACATGGACGTGCCTGACCAACCGTCCTGGTATTCGGTATCGCTGCCGGGTGTGGAGGAGCGGATGCTGACTCCGGGCGCGAGCACCTGGGGCTTCATGTAGACGAAGCCACCGGTCGGGTTGACGGTGTCCGCGTTATCGGTCGGACCCCAGTTGGAGTGGGTGGCGTACTGTCCGTTTTGTTCGCCGGACGAACCGACGCCGGTAACGTTGCCGGAGCGGGCAGGATTACCAACTGTATTCAATCCGGGAGGGGCTGAATACCCGCAGTTGCTGGCGTTGCCATTGGAAAATATCGGATAAACACCCGCAGCCTGCCAGGCAGCGATGGGGCTTGCGTACCAGGAGTCATAGGTCTGACTGCAGTCGCCCCAGGAGTTGTTCACAGCGTTCGGACGCATGTCCGGGTCCGCGTTACCGCCTGTCAAGTCGGTTGGGGCGGCGATGAACTGCCCACAGCCCAGCAAAGCAGAATCCGTACAGCTGCCGTCCGGGCAGCCCGCGCAGGCCATCCACTTGGCTCCGGGCGCAATACCGATTTGGTTTGAGCCGCCGTCATCGCCCACCATGGTGCCCATGGTGTGCGTGCCATGACCGTTACCATCGCGCGGAGCGTTATCCGTCAGGTCATCGGGGTTGAACCAGTTATAGTTGTGGTCAAAACTGCCGCCGCCAAGATTGCCGCGGTACTGATTGACAAGTGCCTGGTGTGTAAAACGCACGCCAGTGTCGACATTGGCCACCACGAGCCCTGTGCCGTCGATACCCATCGCCCAGACGTCATCCGCATTTACATGTGTCAGGTTGGGTTCAACGGCTTTCACGCCGTTATCAATAACCGCGGCGCTGGTGTCGGGTTCATAGAGGATAAAAGTTTGTCGGGGGGTAATGGCGCTGATTTCGGAGAAACCGAGCAGGCCGTTGAGGGTGGTCAGATTGGAGCTCTTGACCAGGATGGTGTTTTTAATCCAGTAGGATTGATATTCCACCCTGGAATTCTCCAGATAAGCCGCCACGCGTGCCTGGGAAGTTTTGGCCGCCTGGGAAAGGGTGTTGTAGACGTACCAACCCCGTTCAGACCAGCCCATGTTATACGCCGGGGAAAGGTCCGTCTTTGCAGTGAACTCAATCCAGTAGCTGGCTGTGCCTTTGGCTTCCATCTCCGTCAACACTTCCGGAGCCACAGGAATTCCTGCCTGCGGCTCGGTGTTTTCCGCCCTGACGGTGGTGGTGTTGAGCATGCTGAAGAGCATGCCAACAGCCAGCAACAGGGCTAACACTCTGTAAGTTGACTTTTTGTGCATTTCTTGCTCCTTCCAGTATTGAAAACAAGCTTAAAACGACGGGAAAACACAAACGAAACAGGTAAGCGGAAACCAGGATTACTTATTCTATGTTCGGCACCTCCTTGGTAAAGAAAGTGAACAACTGATTTTGGAGATAAAAAGATTGGAGCCTGAAGGAACGGTAAGCTGAACTTTGCGCGCAACTTACAACACTATTAATACATGGAATGTAAAATTAATAATTTATCAGATAGCATTGTATCACCACTTCGGGTGGCGACAAGGGGGTTTATCAGTTTTTCAGGGCTTTTTCCCGGTTATTTCCTGACTGGAGAGGGCGAAACAGCCCGGCCGCTCACACGCAAAAAAGCGCTCCTGAAAAAAGCTTCCAGGAGCGCAGGCTCAGAAACGAAACTTCGGCTTACTTTACCAGTATCGGGAGATACTCTTTGTAAACGACCGGCGGGTAAGCCAGCGGGAAGAATTCGACGCCCTGATAGGGCGGGGTATCCGCGCCCAAACGGCCGCCAAACACCCACAAACCGGGCAGACCATCATCCATGCCAGCTGTCTCAATCGGCACAAAGACGCCGCCGTGGTTGCGGCGCGCGTGCTGCAAATCCGGGAAGCTGGTATCGTAGGTGTTGGTCGCAGTGTCGTAAGTCCACACATCCGCAGTCTCGCCAGGCCACTGCCCGCCGCCGGCAAAGATAATCTTTCCGGCCACGCTGGGGATATCGAAGCCACTGTCAAAACCGTAGGTTTGGCCTTCATCGTAGGCCGCGGGCAAATCCGCTACCGCGGCATCACTCCAGGTGCCAGCCCCTTCCGGAGCCGCCATCACCTCGGCGCGGGTTTGCGCGTTCAGGTTTGTGCCATCAAAGACTGTTCCTCCAAACGCATAAATCTTGCCGTCTACCTCCGCAGCGTACAGGTAACCGCGCGCCAGGCTCAGGTTGCCAAGCTGGGTAAAAGTGTTTGTGGTCGGGTCAAAGCGCTCCGTCCGTGCGGTCTCATAGGGGGAAGCGAGAGAGTTGAAACCCCCAAAAATGTAGACCTTGTTGTTGTAGACCACCTGCGCGCCGGGAGTGAAACCCGTCCAGGCGCTTGGCAGGGTCGCAACCGATGTGGCGGTGTTGGTGAGCGGGTTGTAGCACTGCACGTTAAGTACACTGGAACCAGCAGAGTTTCGCCCGCCAAAGGTGCACAAGACATCGGCTGTCCCGTTGTTCACCAGGTTCACCGTGTAGTTGGAGATAGGCACTGGCATATTCGCGCCGGTATCAGCGCATGTGCCGGTGACCGGGTTGTAGCTGTAGATATCGCCGATAGTGCTGGTGTCGGAGCGGCCGCCCAGCGCGTAAATCAAGCCCGTGGCGGGGAAGTATTCGACGTCATAGCGCGTCCAGTCAAAGCAGGGCGCCGTCCCTTCCTCCCATGCGCCTATGTAAGTCAAATTAAAGTCCTGCGTGGTGGTGATGCCTTCGGAAATGACCACGCCCGGTACGGTTTGCGATTCGTAACCGTACTTGCTGGCCGTGACGGAATAGGTCCCGACCGGGACGCTCATAGAATACGAGCCATCCGAGGCGGATGTCGCTGAGGTCACGGCGGTCACGGTCGCACCCTCAATCGGGCTGCCGTAGCCATCATATACATGACCTTGCAGAGTGCCGTATTCCACGGTGCCGCAGGTAAGCGTGCCCGCCGCGAGGACATTCAGGTAGCCGTAACCGTAGGTGTAGTTGCCCTGCCCATCAGGAGGAGCACTGCAGTTGCCCCCATCGATGGACGCGTCCGCGCTGTTCTGCAAAAGCTGGAAAGTCTGGTCAATTTGCCCTACCAGAGCGCTGTTGCACGACCAGAGCAGCGCCACGGCGCCCGCGCTGTGTGGCGAAGCCATGGATGTGCCGCTGTAGCCGCAGCTCCAGCTGCTCCCGGGAATGGATGAGCAGATGCTGGTGCCGGGCGCGGAAATATTGGGTTTTGTATAGGGCTCATGTCCATACGTGGAAGGCCCGCGGCTGGATAGGCTGTTGATTGTCCTGCCGCTCATGTGGTTGGCGCTGGCGAAGCTCTCCTGGTAATCGCCCGGGCTGCCAATTGTGCCGCAGCTGGATCCGCTGTTGCCCGCCGAGAAAGCCGGGAAGATACCGGCAGCCCGCCAGGCATTCACTTTAGCGAGATACCAGGTATCCCCACCGCCGCCGCCCCAGGAGTTGTTGACGATGTTCGGGCGGTTATCCGGGCTGCCGCCGGGGGCCAGAATCCAGTCCGCGCAGGCGTTTAACGAGCTGTCGGAACAGTTGTTTGTTTCGCAGCCCTTACAGGCAATCCACTTGGCATTCGGCGCCATACCCACCTGATAGGTCAAGGTCGGGTCGTCATCCCCAACCATGGTGCCCATGGTGTGGGTGCCGTGTCCGTTGTTATCGCAGGCGGAGCCGCCGCATTGGTTGGAAGGATCTGACCAACAAGTCGGGTCCGATGGGGACGCGCACTTGAAGGCTTGATCCAGCGCAGGGTGGTTCCACTGCACGCCTGTGTCGATGTTAGCAACGACGATGCCTTCACCCTGCACCCCGAAGGTGGACCAGAAAGCCGGCGCATTGGTATCGGTGATGCCCCAATCCAGCGCGTCGATGCTGAAATCAAAGAGGTTTTGCGTCAGGAGCGGCAGGGGGTCAATCGTGGCAGTGCGCGGGTAGCGCACATGCCCGACCGAATCCAGCGCGGCAATCTGGCTGAGCACCGCCAGATCGCTGCCGGTCACGGCGATTTCATTCCCCGCGAAGAATGATTGATACTTGACGCCATTCTTTTCCAGAATGGCGATGATGGGGGCTTGCGTGCGGGCGGCGGTTTCCCGCAGCGTGTCATACACAAACCAACCTCTTTCATTCCAGTCCGTCATCTCGTAAGCTTTGCTCAGGTCCGCTTGCTCAGCCATCTCGATGACATAATCAGAGCTGCCCTTGGCGGTAAGCGCGTCCAGAACAGCAGTTTCCACTTTTTCCAGGCCTTGTTCGGATGAGGCTGCAGCTGTGTTCGTAGACTGAACAAGCCCGAAGACCAGACCCACCATCAACAGGATGGGAAAGAATACCCTTAAAGTATGCTTATTCATCTTTCTCCTTTATAGAAAATTAAGAGTTAAAATCATGAACGCAGACCGTGGTCAGTATTCTGGAGTGGACCTCCTTTTCCGACGATGCCGTCAACTTAGAAGGATTAAGAACGAGGACGCAGGCAGATAGGCAATTTTGATTATGGATTCCAGCGCGGACAGCCTGGAAAGATTCAACGGATTGTTACTATTATAGCATCCGAACCGCCGCTTGGGGAATAAAATCCATTCATTTACTGAGCTTCTACTCAAGCTTGGCCCCGCAATTCCCAACCTGCCAAGCTGATATAATCAAAGCGTGGATTTTTTCACACCCTACTGTGTTTGGAGGTTACATGGAAATCGTCTGGTATGGTCATTCCTGTTTTCGGATCACCGAGCGCGGCATGGCTTCCGTGGTGACGGATCCGTTTGACGCGGCCGTGGCAGGATATAGCCCGCTCAAGCTCAAGGCAGAAATCGTCACAGTCAGCTGCGATGATCCGGTACACAACTACAGCAAGGCTGTCAAGGGCGACCCGCTCGTGATTAACGGCCCCGGTGAATACGAGGTGGGCGGCGTCTTTATTACCGGCATGCACACAGTTTCAGATAAAAAAGAAACTGAAGGACCGCGCAACACGCTCTACATCATGGACTTTGGCACCCTCACTGTGGCGCACCTCGGCCGTGTCTCGCACTCCCCCACCCAGTCGGATGTGGAATCGATGGGCTCGGTCAATATCGCGCTCGTCCCGATTGGCGACGGCGCCAGCCTGAACGCCGCCAAAGCCGCGGAAGTCATCAGCATGCTGGAGCCCAATATCGTCATCCCGATGTATTATGACACACCGCAGTCCAAGCTAAACCTGGACCCCTTGAGCAAATTCCTGAAGGAAATGGGCATTACCCAGCTCGAGACCCTGGAATCCTACAAAATCACCAACGCCAACGCTTTCACGGAAGAAGAAACGCACGTTATCGCGCTCGACCCCAAAATAATGCCCTAGGTTTCTATGAGCGTTAAAATTCTCCTCACCTGGAACATCAAGGCCAACGCCGAACAGGAGTACTACGGTTTCATGGTCGGCAGCTTTTTACCGTGGATAAACCACAAGGAGCTCGCCCTGACCGACGCCTGGGTGACGCTCTATGGGAACGAGCCGCAAATCATGGTCGGGGTCATTATGCCCGATTATATGGCGGCGCGCGAGCTGCTCAAATCCGCGGAATGGCTTGACCTGCGCGACCAACTGCTGGAATTTGTGGAAAACTTCACCTGCAAAATCATCAGCCAGAAAGGCGCGTTCCAACTTTGATGTCCGAACCCGCGGCGCTTTTGCTCGCATGGTACGACCACAACGCCAGGCAGCTGCCCTGGCGTTTGGATATCACTCCTTACCGCACCTGGGTCTCCGAAATTATGCTCCAGCAAACCCGGGTGGAAACCGTCATCCCGTATTTCGAGCGCTTTTTGCGGCGCTTCCCCGATTTGCCCGCCCTGGCGCAAGCCTCGCAGGCAGACGTACTGCAGGCCTGGGAAGGCTTGGGCTACTACAGCCGCGCGCGCAACCTGCATAAGTGCGCCCGGCTGCTCTGCCAGCAGTATGCCTGCGCGCTGCCCGCGGACTTGGAGGCACTGCGCAAGCTGCCCGGCATCGGGCGCTATACCGCCGGCGCGATTGCCTCGATTGCGTTTGGGATCCCCACCCCGGCGCTGGACGCGAACATCCGCCGCGTGCTTGCGCGCTTGCTCGAAATTCGCGAACTGCCTGGCTCTCCGCCTGGCGAAAAGAAGTTGTGGGAAGCAGCCGAACGCTTGCTCTCGCGCGAGCGCCCGGGCGACCACAACCAGGCCTTGATGGAGCTGGGCGCGCTGGTCTGCAAACCGAAAGCGCCCGACTGTCCGCGCTGCCCACTAAAAGGGGAATGCCTGGCATACGCCCGCGGCAGCCAGGAAGGACTGCCCGCGCGCAAAGTCAGCCCCGCCGTGCCGCATTACATCGTCACCGCGGCGGTTCTTCGTTCGGGCAGCCGGGTTCTGATTGCCCGGCGCCCGCAAGATGGGTTGCTGGGTGGGCTGTGGGAGTTCCCGGGCGGCAAGCTGGAAGATACCGACCCGGACTTGCCCGCCTGCCTGCGGCGCGAGATTTTAGAGGAGTTGGGCGTTGAAATCAGCGTGGGCGAACCGCTGGGGGTTTACCGCCACGCCTACACGCACTTCCGCATCACGCTGCATGCGTTCGCCTGCGGGCTGCTGGCCGGTCAAAACGTCCCTGAGTCGGAAACAGTGCGCTGGGTGAGACCGGAAGAACTGGCCGGCTTTGCCATGGGCAAGGTGGACAGATTGATCGCGAACAGGCTCGCGCACTTTTTTCAATCTACTTCCTGTCTCCCTGGCAACCAGCCTTGATGAACTGCCAGTACTCTTCCTGCCATGGAACCGCCACCATCAGAAAAGTAGGAAAGTAACAGTCAGTTATTTTTTGGGAACCATCGAACTGATCGTGATCGCTGGGGTCGCTTTCCTTGGCTCAACAGTTTTCCGGAATAAACTCCTCTGGGATTTATCGGCCTGGTCCCGATTGTCATGGGGGTTTTTATCCTCATTTGAGGAGAGGACGAAACGGAGGAAACGTGAGCCCACGGCCGGCGCTGGAAAAGACCTTTCACGCAGGCGTTCTTCATCCCTTTAGCCGAGGGGGTCGACGACCCAGGTGTTTCTATTCCGCTCTTTATCGCCCAAAGTTGGCCAGCAGCCCTTCAGATGCTGAACGTGTTCCTGGTTGCCAAGGGACTTTTCTGCTGTGCGGCGTTTTCCATGGCTCCTATCAGGCCTGTGTCCGAGTTCGTTGAACGCTTCGAGCGCTATATCGTCTGCGTCGTGTTCGTGTTCATTGGGGTTATGCTGATTCTCGAGTCTGGCCGGATACCCTGGTTAATTTAGTAATAATTACGGTATATCGTAATCAATATGACATATTCAATAGCAATTACGCTATATCGTAATCGGTTATGACAAGGAGGAGAGGAACACTTTGTTTGCTCTGCAAAATCGGAATAGCACTACGTCCCAAACTGCCTGTCCCCCGCGTCCCCCAACCCCGGCAGGATATACCCGTGCTCGTTCAGGCGCTCATCCACCGCCGCGATGTGAATCGGCACGTCCGGGTGCGCCCCGTGCAGCCGCGCGATCCCTTCCGGCGCCGCAATCAGCCCGACGAACTTTATCCTGCTCACGCCCCACTTCTTGAGGATATCCACCGTCGCGACGGCCGAACCGCCGGTTGCCAGCATGGGGTCCAGGATCAGGCATACCGAAACGGTTGGCTCCACCGGCAGTCGGTTGTAATACGCCACCGGTTTCAACGTCTTTTCATCGCGATACAGCCCGATATGCCAGACTTCCGCCCCCGGCATCAGTTCCCACACGCCTTCCACCATCCCCAGCCCCGCCCGCAGCACCGGCACCAGCCCGATTCTGTCGGTCAGCGCAACCCCATGAGTCTTGGTCAGGGGCGTTTGCACCTCAATCGGCAGCACAGCCAAATCCAGCGTGGCTTCATACGCCAGCATGGCAGCCAGTTCCCGCACCAGTTCGCGAAATTTCTTGGGCTCGGTGTGCACATCGCGCAGGCGGCTGAGCTTGGCGGCAATCAGCGGGTGTGTGGAAGGGAAGACGTTTTTCATCGCATCATCTCCAAAAGTCCAATCAGGCTGCTTTCTTTCTGAGCAGCGCAAGCGACCACAATAGAGCCGCTGCCGTCAGCAGCAGCGAAAAAACCATAAGGTCGGCCTTAAGGCGGAAATAAACCAGGACGGGCACGAACGCCAGCGCCAGCCCCAGCGCCGCTTTTTGCCAGCCGGCGCGTTCCATGGGCTGCACCCGTCCGGAGCCCAGCGCCCGCAGGAGAATGAGGGTCATCTGCAGCACCCAGCCCATACTGATAAACCACAAGGAAGGCTCCGCCGCGTGCCGGGTCAGGCCCATCACCGCTCCTACCATAAATAACGCGTACGCGCCAAAAGACCAGAACATGCCTCTCCCTGCCGGTGAAATCATCCGCGCTAATTATACTTCCGCGCGTGGCGCGCCAGAGAAAATCAGTCCGGTTTTGAACATCGGGGGGATGCCGCCGCGGCATTCCGCGGTCGTTTTTTCCATCGGACCAGTGCTCGCCAACCTCTCGACCTACCCGCTAAATCTGCCGCGGAGCCCAGGATGGAACAGTAGCGCGTGCTCAACCGGGATTGCGCGCGAAAGCCCCTCTCAAACCTTCTATGCCGCCCCAGCTTGCCTGCGCAGGCGCCTGCCAGGCGGTAGAATTAGGCCCATGCAGTGGATTATCGACGGACACAACCTCATCCCGCACGTGCGCGGGCTTTCCCTCTCCGACCTGGACGATGAGCAGGCCTTAATCGACCTGCTGATCCGCTTTTGCCGCGCCAGGCGGGACCGGGCTTTGGTGTTCTTCGACCGCGCCCAGGCCGGCCGCGGCGGCGAGCAAAAGCACGGCGCTGTTAAGGCGGTATTCGTCCCGCAGCCCGCCAGCGCCGACGCTGCCATTGCCAGCTACCTGCGCAAACAGGGTGCGCGCGCCCGCAACGACACACTCGTCAGTTCCGACCGGATGGTGCAGGCTTCCGCCCGCGCGCAGCACTTGCAGGTACTCTCCTCTCCGGATTTTGCCGCGCGAATTGCCGCCGCGCTCAGCGCCCCCTCCGCCCCAACCGCGCCCGAGAAACCCTTGAGCGCTGAAGAAGTGCGCATGTGGGAACAAATGTTCAAAAACCGCCCCGACTCTAAACCGAAGACCCAGGAGTAAACCAATACCTATGCGAAAAGACGAATTTAGCGCGCCTGTGAAAATCCTCGCGGTACTTGCCCACCCCGACGATGAAGCCTTTGGCATGGGCGGAACCCTGGCGCACTATGCCAAAAAAGGCGCGCAGGTCTATTTGATTTGCGCGACGCTGGGAGAAGCCGGCATGGTGGACCCGAAGCTCCTGCAGGATGGGCAGACCGTCGCCAGTTTGCGCGAACAGGAACTGCGCTGCTCCGCCGAAGCGCTCGGACTGAAGCAGGTAATCTTGCTGGGCTATCGCGATTCAGGCATGCAAGGCTCTCCGGATAACGCCCACCCGCAAGCCCTGGCGGCCCAAAAACTGGAGGACGTCGTCGCGAAAGTCGTCGGGCACATGCGCGCGCTGCAGCCGGATATTGTGCTCACTTTTGACCCCTTCGGCGGCTACGGCCACCCCGACCATATCCGCGCGCACCAAGCGGCCACGCAAGCTTTCTACCAACTGCGCGCGGAACAACCCGCGGAAAGCGCCCGCCCCTTTGCCCGGCTTTATTACCACGTCATGCCGCCGGGATTTTTGCGCGCCGCGATTTTTCTGCTGCGCCTGCGTGGGAAAGACCCGCGCAAATCCGGCGCTAACGGGGATATCGACCTGGTAGCCATCGCCGCGCACCGCTTCCCCTCCCATGCGCGCGTAAATTACGCGGACAGCGCCGCGGAGCAAGCCCGCGCGTTCGCCTGCCACGCCAGCCAGGGCGGAGGCGATCGCTCCAAAGGTCTCGCCGCCCTGGTCGAGCGCGTCTTCAAACCGCGCGTGGACCGCTTTAGCCAGGCTTATCCCCCGCCCGAGCCCGGCTTCAGGCAGCGGCGCGGCTTGCTGCCCGACGAATAGGCCTGAGCGCGGGCGGAGTAAGCCGCGGGCTGACCTCCAACTCCGATTTCTAATAGATTTCATATCTTCTGAACTTGTTGCTTTACGCTGCATCTTGTACAATTGGTGTACAAAGAAATGAGCGCACTATGCCATCCATCGGAACCTACCCGGATGAACCCACATACACGATAAAGGTTGTGCAAGCCCGTACCGGCATTAAACCCGTCACACTGCGAGCGTGGGAACGGCGCTACAACCTGCTTACGCCGATGCGTATGCCTAACGGCTACCGCCTCTACTCCGAACGGGACATTCAACTGCTGCTCTGGGTACAGCGCAAACTGGATACCGGCATGAGCATCAGCCAGGTGGCGGGGCAATTCCAGGACGCCCGCGCGCGCGGTTTTTGGCCTGAGACGATTCAAAATATTGTCCCCGAAGCGCCCAAGCTCAAACCCCCTCGCCCGGCGCGCGACTACGCCGAAATGCTCTTCGGCGCCCTGATTGCCCACAACGAATCCCGCGCCAACGCCATTTTGGAGGAAGTCAAGAAGTATTTCGACCTGGTCACGATTTTCCAGGAAGTGATGGCCCCGAGCCTGGAGCTGGTCGGTGAGGCCTGGTATAACGGCGAAATCCGCATTGCCACCGAACATCTCGCTTCCAGCTACCTGAAAGGCAAGCTGCTGAATACGATGCAGAATTTGCCGGTCGTCAAAGAAGGCGCGCTTATTTTGGTGGGCTGCGGCCCGGAGGAGACGCACGAACTTGCCGCATTGATGTTCGCCGTACTGCTGCGCCAGGAAGGCTACTTTGTCGAATACCTGGGTCCGGATTTACCCACAGACGACTTGCTGGATTACGCCGCGATTGTCCGCCCAAAGCTCATTGTGCTCTCGGTAAACCAGGAAACCACCGCTGACCTGATACAAGGCTTCGCGGCTGAGCTGGCTAATCTGCGCGGAAAGCCCAGGCTGGCCTACGCCGGGCACTACTTTGATCAGAACGAACAAGCCCGGCGCGACCTGGGCGGTATCTACCTTGGCAAGACTCTCGCTGAAGCGGTCGAAAAAATAAAGCAGCTGATCACCCTGGTGTGATGACCAACTGCTTATCGTGTTTTTACAGGCGCCCCCTTCGGGCGTTTGTGGTTTAAAAGCCTTCCAGCGCGGAAAGGTCTGCCAGCGGCTGCACCAGCGCCACAATGGATTGCAGCAAACCCAGCCGGCTTTTGCGCAGCTTCTCGTCCTCTGCCATTACCAACACCTTATCAAAAAACCCGTTGATTTCCGGCACCATTTGGCGTACGGCTTCCAGCGCCGCGTCCAAATCTGGGCTGCCTTCCAAACGAGCCTGCGCCGCCCGCACAGAGGCAAGCAAGCGGCGTTCTTCGGCTTCCACCAGCGCATTCTCATCGACCAGGAACGTCTCCTTAATATCCCGGGTGATGCGCGCGCAGCGGCTGTACGCCGGCAGGATGCTGCCCCAATCCTCCCGTGCGGTCCACGCGCCTAACGAACGGGCAAAGCGCCCGGCTTTGGCGGGGTTGGCGGCCTGGGCTTTCAAGACGGCATCAACAACGTCGTATCGGTATCCGCGCTCCAGCAGCAGCCCGCGCAGGCGTCCGGTCACAAATTCAAGCGCGGCTTTCAAGGTCTGGCTGTCAAAGGGCACCGGCAGCGCTTCCCCTGCCAACTTCAGGCCCCACTCCAGGTCAAAATCCAGGTTCTTCCCGGTTAGCAGCTGCGCCAGGCCCAGGGCAGTACGGCGCAGCGCGAATGGGTCCTTATTCCCGGTCGGGGCCAGCCCCATCGCGAACAAGCCCGCAAGCGAATCCAGGCGGTCGGCGATGCCGACCAGCAGGCCGGGCTCTCCTTCAGGCAAGCGGTCTTCAGCGTTGCGCGGCAGGTAGTGCTCAAAGATGCCCTGCGCGACCGCTTCCGGTTCCCCGGAGAGGCGGGCATAGAATTTGCCCATCACGCCCTGCAGCTCGGTCATTTCAATCACCATAGCAGTAGCCAGGTCAGCCTTGCACAGTTCAGCCGTGCGGTCGATAGCCCGACGCGCGTCTGCCGGCACTCCCAGCTTATTGAGAATACCGGTCGTGAGCGACTGGACGCGGCGGGTCTTTTCCAGCATGGAACCGAGGTCTTTCTGGAAGGTCAACTGGGCCAGCCTGGGAATGAAATCCGCCAGCGGCTTTTGCTTATCCTCGCGGATAAAGAACTCCGCGTCGGCAAAGCGCGCGTGGATAACCTGCAGGTTGCCGTCCACGACCACGTCCTCAAAGCGTGCGTCGCCGTTGCGCACGATGATGAAGTGTTGGGTCAGGTTCCTGTCCTGGTCCAACACCGGGAAGTAGCGCTGGTGCTTGCGCATCACGCCAATCAATACTTCCGCGGGCAGGCTTTCCAGATAGCCCTGCTCAAAAGTACCCAGCATGGCGGTCGGGCGCTCCACCAGGTTCGTAACTTCCTCCAGCAGGTCGGGGTCATCCGCCAGTTTTCCGCCAACTTTGGCAGCCAATGCTTGCGCCTGCTCCCAGACCTGTGCCTTTCTTTTTTCCGGGTCCAACACGATGCCCTGCGCGTCCATGTACGCCAGGTAATCCTGCAGACCGTTCAGCTGGCAAGTGGGCTGCTCCGCGAAGCGCAGCCCGCGCGTTTGGCAGCCGGAGTGCAAGCCCGCGAATTCGAACGGGATGACCTCGCCGTCCAGCATGGCCGCCATCCAGCGCACCGGTCGGGAAAAGACCTTGCCGGTCTGGTTCCAGCGCATGCCCTTGGTAAAGCGGAGGCTTTCGCACAGCTCCGGCAGCCTGCCTGCCAACAGCGCCGCGGCGGACTGCCCTTTTTCGCTGACTTCAGCGACTACATAGCTTCCGCCCTCTGTTTCGGATACGCGCAGTTGGCTGACGTCCAAACCGCGGCTTTTGGCGAAACCTTCAGCGGCTTTGGTGGGCTTGCCCTGCGCGTCAAAGGCGCGCGCGGCAGGCGGTCCTTTCACTTCCAAAACGCGGTCAGGCTGTTGGGTTTGCAAGTCCCGCACCATCAGCGCCAACCTGCGCGGCGTGCCCTGAATGCGGACTTCGCCGTGTTCCAGGCGGGCATCCGCCAGCAGCGCTTGCGCGCCTGTCTCGAGCTGCGCCAGCGCGGCAGCCAGGTCGGCGGTGGGCAGTTCTTCCGTGCCGATTTCCAACAGAAGGTCTGCTGTTCCGGTTTTCAGTTCAGGCAGCATCGGCTGTGCGGTTTCAGGCGCGGACTCCACGGCTTTCAGCCAGGGGAAACCCATTTCCGTGCGTTGGGCAAGGTACGCTTCGGCTACGCGCCGGGAAAGGTCGCGCATTTTGCCGAAGAGCGCCTGCCGCTCGGTAAAACCAACTGCGCCGCGCGTGTCCAGAATGTTGAAGGTGTGCGAGCACTTAATCACGTAGTCATACGCCGGCAGAACCAGGTTCCGCTCCAGCGCCAGGTTAGCTTCGCTTTCGAACAGGTTGAACATATCGCGCAGGCGCGGCACATCCGCCACTTCAAAGTAGTAGGTGGAATGCTCGCGTTCCCCCACCTGGTTCACGTCCCCGCAAGTGCGCTCAGCGTTCCAGCGGATGTCCTTGAAATGCCGCACGCGCTGCAGCGCCATGGCGATGCGCTCCAGTCCGTAGGTGATTTCCACCGCGGGCACGTCCAGCACCATACCGCCAGACTGCTGAAAGTAGGTGAACTGGGTGATTTCCTGCCCGTCCAGCCAGACTTCCCAGCCCAGACCCCAGGCGCTTAAAGCCGGGGATTCCCAGTTGTCTTCCACGAAGCGGATATCGTGCTGGTGGGGGTCGATGCCGATAGCGCGCAGGGAATCCAGGTAAAGCTCCTGCGGATTGCCCGGGTCGGGCTTGAGGATGACCTGAAACTGGTAGTGCATTTGCAGGCGATTGGGATTGATGCCGTAGCGCCCGTCGTCCGGGCGGACGGAGGGCTCCACGTAAGCCACCTTCCAGGGCTCCGGTCCCAAAACGCGCAGAAAAGTGGCCGGGTTCATCGTGCCGGCGCCGACCTGCGAGTAGTACGGCTGCCAGATGAGGCAGCCCTGACGCGCCCAGTAGTTCTGCAGCGCGAACATAATCGACTGAAAATCCAGCGGGTTTTTGTGTTCAGAGTCAGTCATAAAGATTCCCTTGGTCTCGGTAATTTAACACTTGGATTATACAGCAAAGCGGCCCGCGAGCGGCGCCGTGGGATGCCTCAGAGATCAGATAACGATACCGATAGACGAAGTCTCAAGAAGAAGTAAGCTTTGCGCTATTAAGAGACCGCGAGAAACCCTGGGAGGAGCCAAAGAGCAAAAAGGAAGTTCGTGGGTCGGGTTGCGTTCTTCCACCCGACAATGCTCTCCCTGCCTGACCGGCGCATTCGAAGGTTTCCCCATACTGCTTTTTCGCAGGGACATGAAAAGATTCCCATCCGCCCTGCGGGCGCCTTCCCCGGATGGGGAAGGTCTCAAGACCTTGATTTTACAGGATCTCCGGACCATGCCAGGCACTGGACCTTTAGGTCTCCTCCTTGCTTTTGTCAAACGGACAAGACCCTCCTCCGCCCTGCGGGCGCCTTCCCCGGATGGGGAAGGTCTCAAGACCTTGATTTTAC
>DAONFX010000003.1:0-35930 GCA_035403825.1 Anaerolineaceae bacterium | reverse complement strand
TCCGCCCTGCGGGCGCCTTCCCCGGATGGGGAAGGTCTCAAGACCTTGATTTTACAGGATCTCCGGACCATGCCAGGCACTGGACCTTTAGGTCTCCTCCTTGCTTTTGTCAAACGGACAAGACCCTCCTCCGCCCTGCGGGCGCCTTCCCCGGATGGGGAAGGATAAACCCCCTCCTCCGGCCTCATTCTTCAACGCACCCCGGAACAGGCGAAACAACCCAGCACGAAAAGTTCCCAGCACAAGGTTAACGAACCTGGTACATCATCCCTCCGGCAGCATCCTATCCGAAACCTCGAAATTCTAAGCTTTATTCACAAAAGGTTTTACGAAATCGCGTCCAGAAAGCCGGGGGTGCGCAGGCTGTACTCCAGCAAGTACGTGAAATAGCGCTCCATCAGCGCGCGCAGCTCCGTTTCCGCCGCAGCAGGAATCACACGCCCGCGCACCACCGCATACGGCGAGCGCTGGAAGTAGCGTAGATATTTCAGCGCCGTCATGGAAATCCGCCATGCTGAGCTATCTTGAGCGCTGCAGCGCGGGCACAGCGCGCCGCCCAACTTAGCCGAAAAGTACTGGTCCTCAGGTTGAATCTCCCTGCGGCAGACCACGCAGTGGGTCAGTTCCGGCCGGAACCCCAGCAAATCCAGCAGCTGCACCTCGTAATAGCGCACAATCGTTTCGGGTTGTTCATCCTGGTTCAATCGCTCGAGCGTGGCCACCAACAAGTGAAAAAGCTGCCGGTTCTCGCCTTCCTCCTGGGTAAAACGGTCCAGCAGTTCCATCACGTAAGCCGCCAGGGCGGTGCGCTGCAAGTCCGCGCGGATGCCCGGGTAGCTATCCAGCGCTTCGGCCTGCGTGACCACCGCCAGGTTGCGCCCTTTCGCCAGGAACAGCGCCACCTGGGTAAAGGGTTCCAAATGCCCGGCTTTGCGCGAGCGTATCTTGCGCACGCCCTTGGCAATGGCCTGAATTTTGCCTTTTTCAAGCGTATATAGCGTCAGGATGCGGTCAGCTTCTCCGTACTCAATGTGCCGCAGTACCACGGCAGTCGCCCGAAATGTTCGGTCCTGTTTGTCGGGCATCCCGCTCCTGTTTGCCCCCGCCAACTGAACTTAGGGCACCAACTCATCCGGCCCGAAAGAACGCGGCAGCAGCGCGTCCAGGGTGAACTCCGCCAACAGCGTGCCGCTCTCATCGGCAATGAGCACCAGCATCTGCGTGCCGCCAAATTCGCGCATCACCTGCCGGCAGCCGCCGCAAGGGGAGCCGCCGTTTTTCGTTACCACGGCAACCGCCTCAAGCTTACGGTGCCCTTCCGAAACAGCCTTGAATATCGCCACGCGTTCTGCGCACAGCGAGGAGGGGTAAGCCGCGTTTTCGATGTTGCTTCCGGTGAACACCTGCCCATCCGCGCTGAGCACTGCTGCCCCAACCCGGTAGCGGGAATAGGGCGCGTAAGCTAATTCACGGGCTTCTTTTGCGCGGCGGATGAGATTCTCTTTATCCTGGATAGTTAACATGATTGCCCTCAAACTCCTCCGGCGCTTGTCCTTCCGGCTGCAGGCGCGCTTTCACCTTCATAATGCGGCGCGCGAAGACCTCTTCCACGGTGAATTCCACACCCTCTTCGTTCACCACTTCCCCCGGCTGCGGCACGCGCCCCAGTTCGCTGTAAATCAAGCCGCCCAGGGTGTCGGCGTGCTCCTTGGGAAGGCGCAGACCGGTCACCTCGTTAAACTCGTCTATGCTTGCCCGGCCGAGAAATACATATTCGCCCTCGCCGGTCTTTTCGTACAGGCGTTCCTCTGCCTGGTCATACTCATCGCGGATTTCTCCGACGATTTCTTCCATGATGTCTTCCAACGTGACCACCCCCGCCACGCCGCCATACTCATCCACGACGACAGCCATATGCACGCCCCTAAGCTGCAGTTCGGTCAGCAGCTCATCCACTTTTTTGGCTTCCGGCACAAAATACGCCGGGCGCAGCAGCTTGCGCTGCGAAGCAATCGTATCATTCCCGTCCACTATGCCCAGCAGGTCTTTGGCGTACAGCAGACCCACCACATTGTCTATGGTGTCTTCGTATACCGGCACGCGCGAATGCCCGGCGCTGATAAATTCCTTGCGCGCGTCGCTGATGGTGGTGTTCACATCCAACGCCAACACGTCGATGCGCGGGACCATGATTTCGCGGGTCAGGGTCTCGCTGAAATGGAAGATGGAGTAAATCATTTCGCGTTCGCCCTTTTCCAGCGTGCTTTCCGGCTGCCCGACTTCCACCCAATCGCGCAGGGCTTCATCCGTGACGGAGAGGGTGACCTTTTCCGCGTGCGTGCCAAGCAGCGCGGTCATCAGCTTGGTGGCAGGCACAAAGCAAAAATCAAGCAGCGAGGCGAATCGGGTAAATCCTATCGCGGATTTCTCCGGGGCGTCCAGTATCCGGCGTTCAATCAGGTATTCAAAGACCGAAACGAACAGCATCAACGCCACAATCATCCCCAGCAGCGCCCAGAGGGATTGGATTTTCAGGTTCTGAATGGCAATCACAACCGCAATGCCCGCAACCAAAAAATGCGCCAGCGCCAGGCCCAGGCGCAGCGATGTGCGCAGGCCCACCTTTTCAATCAGCGCGATGGTCCGGTCAACCTTTCCCGGCTCTTTCTCCCGCAGGCTGATGAGGTACGGCAGCCTGACGTGGGAAAAAGTGGATTTTGCGGCGGAAATCAGGAGGTCAAGCGCAAACGCCGCCGCCAAAGCCGCCCATAAAAGGGTATTACTGCCCACTTTGTTCCTTTCTCTCCCGGGCGGGGACGCCGTATACCAGTGCGTTATCCGGAACATCCCGCGTTACTACCGAGCCAGCGCCCGTTCTGGCGTTTTTCCCGATTTTCAACGGCGCGACGAGCATAGTGTCGCTTCCGATGAACGTGTTTTCTCCAATTTCGGTGCGGTTCTTATTGACGCCGTCAAAATTGCAGGTGATCGTCCCGGCGCCAATATTGACGTTCGCGCCGATGGTCGCGTCCCCGATGTACGAGAAGTGCCCCATTTTGACATTTTCGTCCAGAACCGAGGACTTGACCTCGCCAAAGTTGCCCATGTGCACCCGGTCCGCCAAAACAGCGCCTTTGCGCAGATGGCAGAAAGGACCAATGCTGACTTGCGAGCCAACGCTGGCGTATTCCGCCACCGAATCGCAGATGGTCGTACCGCTGCCGACGCTTGTGTGCAGGAGGGTCGTGTTCGGCCCAATGCGGCAGTCCTCGCCGATGATGGTCTTGCCGCGCAGCGCGGTGTTGGGCAGAATGACGGTATCCTGACCAATTTGCACATCCGCTTCAATCGTGGTGGTCGCCGGGTCCAGCAAGGTCACGCCGGCCAGCATCCAACTTTCGTTCACGCGTTTCCGCAGGGCTGTCTCCGCGTCCGCCAGGTCCACGCGCGTGTTGATTCCCAGCGCTTCCAGTCTATCCTGCAGCACCAGGGACTCCACACGCCAGCCTTCCCGGGCAGCCATCGCCACCAGGTCGGTCAGGTAATATTCCTTTTTGTTCGAGAGTTGAATTTTTTCCAGGTGTGCCCACAGCCACTGCGCGTCAAAGCAGTAAGCCGAAACGTTGTACTCGCGGATCGACCACTGCTCCGGGCTGGCGGCCGCCTCCTCCACAATCGCCTGCACGCTGCCGTCGGCGCGGCGCAGTATCCTGCCAAAACCGCGCGGCGCGTCCCCCACTACGCTGGTCATGGTCAACACGCCGCCGCGTTCCTCGTGTAAATTCACAAGCTGACGGAGGGTCTCGGCGCGCAGGAGAGGCATATCCCCGCAGGTAACCAAAACCAACTGCGCGTCAGCGGGAACCGCCCCCCGCGCAGACAGAACCGCGTGCCCGGTGCCCAGCTGCTGCTCCTGCAGAGCAAAAAGAGCGTCCGCTCCGGCCGCTTCCACAGCAGCCCGGACTTCCTGCGCGGCGTGCCCGATGACCAGCACAGGCGCGCTATCCGCAGCAGCGCGCGCGGCTTCCAGCGCGTAGAGCAGCATGGGTTTTCCGAGCAGCGGGTGCAGAACTTTGGCCAGGCGCGAGCGCATGCGCGTGCCCTGCCCTGCGGCGAGGATAATGGAAGCCGTTTTCATGGTGTACTCCAAAGCGGGAACCGGCAGGCAGTGTTTTTCAGCGGGCTGCTCGCCGGACAATCTGTATCATCGGGGTCGTTATCGGTGTTCACTGTTTTTCTGGCTGGGGCACCAGGATTCGAACCTAGATCCACGGATTCAAAGTCCGGTGTGCTGCCGTTGCACCATGCCCCAGAATTGCGCCTATTTTAACATAAATCTTTATGCCCGCAAACCTGCGCCGGCTGGCAAAATCAACAGTGCAGTGCGGATAGAGATATTATACACACTTCAGTCTGCGCATTGTCCGTGGCGAGATTGTGCACGCCGCTCTGCGCCACTGCACTTATCGCGGAAAGCCGCGCCAGCGCGCTCAAATCCGTTTCTCTACACAATCCAGGTCGGAATAATAAGGCTTGATATCCAGCAGCGGCGTGCCGTCCAGCATATCGACACCCTCCACGAACAAGCGGCTGCCCTCCCGCCGCAGCAGCTTCACAATCGAAATCCCTAAGGGATTGGGGCGGTGCGGCGAGCGCGTGGCAAATACGCCGCGCTCGACCCCATCCCGCCAGGAAATGACCTTCAGTTTTTCCGGCGCGGGAGCCAGGTGAAACGCGAATATCAGAATGATATAGGGGAACGCTTCGATTCCCTCCAGGCCCTCAGCCAGCTCCGGGCGCAGAACCACCTCGCCGACGTCCCGCGAATTTGCGGCCTGCCTGGGGGCCTCTCCATCAGTCTGGTAGGGGGTATGAATGACACCGATTGGCTGAAGGGGAATCTTATTCATAATGCCTTCCTCGATCACAATTTTTTTCGTCCGCGCAAGTTTTGCATAAAAGACCCGGCGGCTGGCTGACAAAAAAACCTGGAGAATCTGACAGGCAGAAATGCTGCCGGATTTTCCAGGTTCGCATGCTTCTCGCAGCCAGCACAGCCAGGGTCGGCTTCAGGCGATGAAGCGGTCCGCGCTGCTCAGCGGAACCAAATCTGGGTGCAGAACAGGATGAACAGCGCCCATGCGGCAGCAAACACCGCCCAAAGCAACAGCACCGCGAGCAGGGCGCTGCCGGTGTAGGCGCGAATTTCCGTGCTGGATAACTGCTCGGAATGTTCGGATTTCGGAGCCTGGCGCCGCTCGCGGCGCACGCGCCGGTCGTGCCAGGGCATCCCGTCCACATCCATGTCGCAGATCACCCGACCGTCATCATCTTCAAATTGTTTCGGCTGGTCTTTCATTTTCCTCGTTTGTCGGATTATACAAATGGCAAGCCACCATGTGCCCGGCTTCCACTTCCTGCATCACGGGCACAACGCTCTTGCATTTCTCCATGCAATAGCGGCAGCGCGTGTGAAACTTACAGCCGGACGGAGGATTGGCCGGGGAAGGAATGCTGCCCTCCAGGATAATCCGTTTCATCTTGTAAGTCGGGTCCGGCACAGGCGCGGCGCTGAGCAGAGCCTGGGTGTAGGGGTGCAGCGCGTTGCCAAAGATGGTGCGCTTATCCGCGTATTCCACCAGGTCGCCCAGGTACATGACGCCGACGTAATCGGAAATATGCTCCACAACCGAAAGGTCGTGGGAGATGAAGAGATAAGTGAGCTCAAGCCTTTCCTGCAGGTCCATCAGCAGGTTGATAATTTGAGCTTGAATGGAGACATCCAGCGCCGAGAGCGGCTCATCACACACGATAAACTCGGGGTTCAGCGCGAGAGCTCGCGCGATGCAGATGCGTTGGCGCTGACCGCCGGAGAATTCGTGCGGGTAGCGGTCTTTGTGATACGGTTGGAGTCCGCAGTTTCGCATGACATGGTCCAGGTATTCATCAAGGTTACGGTTTTCCACCAAACCATGCTCCCGAACGCCTTCACCAATAATTTCACTGACAGGCAGGCGCGGTGAGAGACTGGAATAAGGGTCCTGGAAGATTAGCTGCATTCTTGGGCGCATTGCCCGCAGTTCCTGGTGATCGAGGGCGTAAACATCCACGCCGTCAAAGATGACATCACCGGAAGTTTTGGGGGTAAGCCGCAGGATGGTCTTCCCTACGGTGGTTTTTCCGCAGCCAGATTCGCCCACCAATCCGAGGGTCTTGCCGTAATCAATCGAGAAGCTGATCCCGTCGACAGCGCGCACATGTCCGACAACTTTTTGCATCAGACCCGCTTTAATCGGGAAGTGGGTCTTGAGGTTGCGAACTTCTAAAAGTTTCCCGCTGGTCTTGCTGCTCGTTCGGGGCTTTAGTAAGAGATTTGTGTCTTCCATGGTCAGTCCCTAAGCTCCCTGTTGTCATATTGGTAGCATGAAACAGAATGCGTCTCGGTGAGAAAGATTTCTTCAGGATACAATCCGTCGCATTTTCCAAAGCGCTTGTTACAACGATCCCGGAAATAACAGTAATTGGGCATGTTAATCGGGTTCGGTACGCTGCCGGGAATGCTGTAAAGCCGATCAACCTGCTTATTGGCGACTGGCTTGGAAGCCATCAGACCCAATGTGTAGGGATGGCACGGGTTTTTGAACACCTCCAGCGCGGTTCCACGCTCAACGACCCGCCCCGCATACATGACCACCACAAAATCAGCCATTTCAGCGATGACGCCCAGGTCGTGGGTAATCAGCATAATGCTGGAATTAATCTTGTCTTTCAGGTCCCGCAGCAGAGCCAGGATTTGGGCCTGGATGGTGACGTCCAGCGCAGTGGTTGGTTCGTCAGCGATGATAAGCCTGGGCTTACATGCCAGCGCCATAGCAATCATAATCCGCTGGCGCATGCCGCCTGAAAGCTCGTGCGGGTACATGTTGTAGACGCCTTCCTTGTTAGCGATGCCGACAGTGTCGATCATCTCAAGCGAAAGATTCTTGACCTCATCCTTATTCATCTCCGGGTTGTGCAGGGCGATAACTTCGTCAATCTGATCTCCCGCTCTAAAGACCGGGTTCAGGCTGGTCATCGGCTCCTGGAAAATCATGGAGATTTTGCTGCCGCGGATGCTTTCCATCACGCTGATAGGGGTCTTGGCAATGTCGTATACCTTATCGCCAGAATTGAAGCGGATGGCGCCCTGGACAATCTGCCCCTGCGGGCGTTGGACCAGCTGCATCAGCGAAAGGCTGGTAACGGATTTACCGCAGCCCGATTCGCCCACCACACCGACGGTCTTGCCTTTGGGAATGTCGAAGGATACCCCGTCCACGGCTTTCACCGTGCCGATATCGGTGAAGAAGTACGTGTGCAGGTCGTCAAACTCCACCACATTCTCAGGATTCTTCATTGTGGTCAGATATTCGTACTCGGGCACGTTGCGGCGTTTGCGCTGCTTTTCAATTGCGTCCGTAATGCGGCGGTTTTCGCGGGAAATCTGTGCGGACTCGCGCGCAGTGATGTGGACGACATCCACCGGTTTTGTTTTCGTGTTAATCCGGTCAAAAATAGAGCGATTTTCTTTGGCCATTCTCTCACCTACCTTTTCATCTTCGGGTCAAACGCGTCGCGCAGACCATCACCGACAAAGTTGAAACCAAGCACGGTAAGCAGGATGAGCATGCCGGCAGGTAGCCACATAAACCAGTAGTTGGTCATAACAAACGCGTCCGAAGCGACGTTGATGATGCTTCCCCAGGAGGCCAGCGGGTATTTCACGCCCAGCCCCAAAAAGCCCAGGGTCGCTTCCGAGATGATGATTCCGCCCAAACCAGCAGTCGCCTGAACAATCAGGAGCGGCATTACGTTTGGTACAAGATGCCGGAAAATGCGCCGGCTGGTGCGAATACCGGTTGCTTCCGTCGCGACCATGAAGTCTTGTTCGCGCAGGGAAAGGATTTGTCCGCGTACCACGCGAGCCACGCCTGTCCAGCCGAGCAAGCCCAGAATGGCCATCAGCAGGAAGATGCGCGTCATTGGCGGCACCTCCAACGCGTCCATAACGGAACCAAAAATCAGGACCATCGGGTAGAAGGGGATGCTGTTGAACAGGTCCACAAAACGCATCAGCGAAGTGTCCACCCAGCCGCCAAAGTAACCGGAAATACCGCCGATGATAACGCCAATGAACAGCTCGATGAAGATAACCACAAAGCCCACCAGCAGAGAAACCCGACCGCCGTACATCAGGCGCGTCATCAGGTCCATGCCGTTATTATCCAGGCCCAGCGGATGTTCTGCTGAAGGTTCTTCGTACATGCGGATCAGTTCAGTTGGAGTTTCGCGTTTGATATTGTAAGTGAGATTGACGCGCACAATGTCGTAGTTGGTCGTTTCTCCATTTTCCGTATACGAAAACGTCTTCTGCCTGTTCGTAATCGCATCGCGCACCGCCTTTTTGTATGGAACGCTCAGAAAGAGCGATTGATCCAGCGGATTGACAATGATGTTGGAGACTTCGGCAAATTCCCTGCCGTCTTTTAAGATTGTTGCCTGAGCCTCATCGTATACAACGGAATAAGGCAGGTCATTCAGGGTAAAGCTCTTCTTATTGTTGGCAATAGCGTTGCTGGAAGCCAGCTTAAAGGCGTATGAGTTTATAAATGTTTCGTCCGCCCGGTTGTATGCATCAAAAACATTGAGAGTAGCCAGAGCAACATCCAGTTCCAGAGCTATTTGCGTGGTCTTGCCCGCCTTTACAATCCGGTAATTCGTCCCATCAGCAGAAAAAGCGCTGGTTTTGTTCTTCACCGCTTCCGCGTACGCATTCAGAAAACTTTTCGTAAGGTCCGTTCCAGTGGTGGAGCGCACAAGCCCTGCCAGATCCTCAGCGACCGGGGATAAGAGCAGGAGGCGGTAGGTATTCGGGTCCTCCTGAATATAGGAGTATGACTGTCCGCTGCTGCTGAATGTAGGCTGCTTTTTTCCGAGTGCCAGCAGGAACTGCGCGCGTTCCGCGGGACCAAACTGCTGCCCTTCGGCCGCGGTATAACGCAGCTCGGTGTTGTAAATCGCGCTCGCAAAGTCTCTTACCATTGAACCAACGCCTTTGAAGACTTGTGTTTGCGTATATGGCGAAAAAAGCGGGCCGGCAAAAGCAAAGAGGAACATAAAAGTGAGAATCACCAGACCAACGACTGCCAGCTTGTTGCGGATAAAGCGCTTAAAAACCAGCATGCCCGGTGAAAGGACTTTTACACGCCGAGCGTCGTCCAAGGCCATGGGCTCATTGGGTTCTTCTAATCGGGGGCTTTCAGATTCGGTGTTTTCGTTGATTTTTTCGTTGTCAATCATGCGCCACCACCGTTAGTTAACTCTGACACGCGGGTCTACTACTGCGTACATGATATCCGCGAGGAGCAGACTGACCTGGGTCAGGATAATCTGGAAAGTCGTGTAAAACATGGCGAAAGGAATATCGCCACGAATAATAGCCTGGTAAGCGACAAAGCCAATCCCCGGAATCTGGTAAAGCGTTTCGGTAATCAGCGCGCCGCCAAACATGGAGGGCAGCAGATAGCTCATATACGAAACCAGCGGGATTAATGTGTTGCGGAAGGCGTGTTTGTTTACCACCACCTTCTCGGAGAGCCCCTTTGCCCGGGCGGTGCGGATATAATCCGAATTCAGCACCTCGAGCATGTTCGTACGGGTATAGCGCATCAGACCGCCAACGGAAAGCATCATCAGGGTGACAATGGGCAATACCATGTGGTATGCCATGTCCCAGAACTGCTGCCAGGGGGTCATGGAGGTAAAGAAGCGTCCGGTCAGACCGTAAAGGTCAAACCAGCCCAACTTAATCGAAAAGACATACTTAAGGATTGTAGCCAGGAAGAATGTCGGCAGGGAGATACCCATCAAAGCGAAAATAGTAATCGCGTAGTCCGTCCGGCTGTATTGTTTTGTCGCCGCCAGAATACCCAATGGTATCGCGATGAACAATTCTACTAAAAACGTTATGATGTTGATAATAAAGGAAATCCAGATTACCTGGTTGAACTTCTCTATGACAGGGATACCGTAGTGCCAGGAATCTCCAAAATTACCCTTGACTGCATTGCCCACCCAACCCATGAAGCCGGGGATGATGCCCTTGTCCAATCCATAGACCTGATTAAGTTGGTCCAGCCATTCCTGGTATGTTTTCGTGCTCAGGGGATTGGTAGCACGTTGGCGGGCGACCGTTTCGACGTAAGAAGAAGGCAGACTGCGAATCACTGTATAGACCAGCATCGCTCCGAAGAACGTGATGAACAAGCCGAGGAACAGCCTCCTCAAAATAAAATTTCGCATGTTGTTCCCTCAATCTACTGCACAACCGCTGGATGCGGGCTGTAAAGATTAATGAGTGAGCCCACCCAACGGTGGGCTCACTTTTCTCTAACAAACTAGCGATTCCCGTTGATTAGTTCATCTCGAGGAGTTCGATGTCGTTCATCCAACCCCAGAAGGTGGTAATGTCAGGTGTAATCGTGTCGATATTGACGCGCTGAGTGCTGAAGACGATGCAGTTCTGGCGCTGGTAGGTAGGAATTTCGACAGCCCAGTCAATGATGATGTCGAGCGCCTGCTTGTAGATGGCCTTGCGGTAATTCTGGTCATCGCTCTTGCGGGCGTCAACAATCAACTGGTCAAGGGCCTCATCGCGGATGTGGTAGTGGTTCGAGTCAGAACCGCCTGCACCAACAACGCTGGAGCTGTGGTAGACCTGGTACATATCAGGATCGATGGTGGCGCCCCATGCAGCCGTCCAGAGTTCCTGAACACCAGCATCCAGGGAGTCCCAGAGGATGTTGCTGTCGCTGGGATCGTTGATCTTCAGTTCCATGCCAAGCTTGGCGAAGGAGTCGCGCGCGCCGGTCAGAATTGCGAAAGCAGGATGGTCGCCCGTGCCTTCACCAGGAACGATCACTTCGTAGCTCAGTTTCGCGCCTTCGGGGGCGGCGGTAAGTTTGCCGTCGGTGACGGTAAAGCCAGCGGCCTCAAAGAAGCCGAGGGCAGCCTGTTCAGCCGCAACGTATTTCTCTTCTGGGGTCATTTCAGCGGTGTAGATGGGATTGCCGTCAACGTCGGTCGAGAACGCAACCTTGTAATCCTCATCGGTCGGCTGAGGCGCAGCCCAGGAGGTATTCGAGATTGGGTAGTTGATGACGGAGGCAGCCTCACCATAGTAGCTGTTAATCGCGACATCGCGGTAAACAGCCAGGACCGTGGCCAGACCCTTGCGCAGGTTCTTGGAGGCATCGGAGCCGGGTTCGCCAGCAACGTTCACGGTGTCGGCATTGATACCAATGTAGCCGTAACCCAGGTTGTCAACCTTGCTGGTGGTGATGACATCACCAGTGATTTCGCCGTTGGAGTTGTAAGAAGCAACTTCTTCGAAGCGGGCGCGGGAACCGGTCATTTCGCCGGCGTCAGCAGTGCCGGTCTGGAGGGAGGAAGCAACTTCAGCAGAAACTGTTTCCTTGAACTGGATTTCCTTGATCTTGGGGCAGCCGCGGTAGAAGTACTCGTTCGCTTCAAAGTAGACAACTTTGTTGTCGTACTTGATGAACTTGTAGGGGCCGGCGCCCATGGGGGTCGCGGTCAGGCTTTCCTGTTTGGACAGGTCGCCAAAATCGAAACCGAACTTGTTGTTCTCATAATCGTACTTGGCAGCATCGCCGTAGTAGTGCATAGGAGAAACCTGAATGCCAAGAAGGTTGTAGACTGCCGGGGCTTCGAAGCCGTTGGTAGTAACTTCCACGGTATAGTCGTCAATCTTCTTGATACCGGAAATGTTCGGGACGCCTTTACCGCCCATGCTCTCATCCTTGGGGCCCCAGAAACCGACAAATGCGGATCGGGCATTACCAAGAACATCGGTGCCTGCAACGGACTCGTAGGGGAAAGCCGCGGCAACGTCGTTGCCGTAGGCAGCCATGAGCTCGGTGTAGTAGTCGTCCATGGTCGGGAAGGTAGTGGTCAGATCCCACTCAGTACCAGTGCCAGCGCCAACGAAGACCACAGGGCCAACGCAATCAGCAGGGGCTACCGGATCGGCGCCTTCAGCAACTTCGTCCGTGCATTTGAGGGAGCCGAAACCCCACATGCGCATGGCATACGCCACGTCCGCGCCGGAGGTCTTGATTTCTTCCGCGGTCTTGCCGTTGAAGTATGCGGTTGTGAAGTCATCTGTGCCGTAGCTGGCCCAGACTTCGTCGTAAATGCCCTGAATTTCGGCCTTGATGGCTTCGATCAGTTTCGGCCAGACATCAGCATGCTGTTCTTCGGTCCATGCGTCAGTGGCAGCCCAGACATGGTCGGGGCCGGCGGCGTAGGCTTCGTCAAACAACGCCACATACTTGTCATAGACTTCGCTGGTGGTCTGGGTCTGGTAATCTTTCAGGCCCACGATGTCATAGGATGACAGGGTGGTGGAGCCAACGTAAGAGGGATCCAGGAAAGTGTAGTACGAGAAGATGAGATCATCGGCGGTCACGGGGGTGCCGTCGGAGAATTTCATCCCAACGCGCAGGCGGGCGGTGTATTTGGTCGTATCGGTGGCTTCATCGTATTCCACTTTTACATCCGCGGGGCCTTTGTACAGGTAGTCCACGCCGTTGTAAGGCACAGTTTCGCCTTCGATAGCGTTGTAAATGATACCGCCCTGGCGGTCGGTCGTCAGCAGAGTGATCTGAGTCAAGCTTGCGACGTCCATATCATAGCCGGTATCGGCAAAGAACGGGCTGAATTTCTGCGAGAACTCGTTGTAAGCAACCACAAGGGGGGTCATAATCGTGGGAGCGGTGGGCAGGTTTTCGCCGAAAGGCTGTTCTTCGAAAACAACAGCGGTTTCTTCCGGAGTAGCAACTTCGGTCGCTGTCTCGGTGGGTTCTGTCGGGGTTTCTGTGGGTGCTTGTTCGGGCGCGCAAGCAGCGATCGCCACGCCAAGCATCACGAAGACCAACAGGTACGAAAGGAATTTACTGAACTTTTTCATTTCTTTCTCCTATTTCTCCTAGTTTGAATAGAGATCCATTGGATTATAGTGCTGATAAATTTTTCCGTCAATGCATCCTCTGAAGATTCATATCAAATTACAATCCTATTCCTCGGCGTTGACAGAAATCGCGCGGGCTTTGAGCCTTAATGACACATTCACCCCGCCTGTCAGGATCACCAGCGACAGGAACAGCAGCTCTCTGCCAGGCTTAGCTCCATGATTAAAGAAAATTAAATAAACCAGCTCAGCCAGAATCACCAGCCCGTTACATATCATTAACGTCGTGCCGGAGCGCTTGATACGCTCCACGGTGAGCTCGGCCTGGTCGCGCCGCAGATGCGCGGTCTCACGCGGCAGCCGCAGAGCGCCCGCGCTCAGGTACACCAGCGGGAAAAAGCACAGGACGTACGGGATGGCGATGTACATCTGATACATGCCGCGGTTGGCAACGAAACCCGCTCCAATCTGCAAGGCAATCATCACAGGGATGAGCGCCCAGGCGAGCGTCCGAAAGCGCTTGTAGTCCGCGGCATCCACCCCAAAATAGAAATAGCTGCCTTTGTATTCAGCGCTTCGTTTCTCGCGGCCTTTTTCGTCGACCGTGGTCACGAGTTCGAAATCTTTGGTAAATCGTCTCACTTGCGCTCCATTGCGTTCGTATTACTCGCGGAACTAATCCGCATTAAAGTTCTCCAACTGGCTCCAAAGCAGGTTTTCACTGGAGGCCAACCCGGGGCGGCTCACCCACAGGCTGAGGTGCGGCAGCAGCGCGGCAGCCGGGTAGGCAGGCGCCAGCCCATCGCCCTGCTGCGCGTCCGCGCAGGCGGCCTCGAAAGCCGGGTCGGAAAAGCCCGCCAGGTTGGTTCCCACCCAAAAGTTCGCCTCCGAGGGGACTGCTTTGGCGCGGTACAGGCTGCAAAGCGGCTCGGAGCCTGTCTGCCAGGAGACAAGCGCCAAATCAAACTTGCGCCCGAAGAGCACGCCCTCTGGGCCCGGTTGGTAAAGCTCCTCCAGCGGCAGCGCCCGCCATTCCACCCCCACGCCGCAGGCGCCCAGTTTCTGCACGATCAGGGCGGCAGCTTTTTGGTGCAGCCATCTCTGACCGGTGGTGAGCCTGAGGCTGAGCGGGGTGCCCTCACTCACGCCCGGTACGCCTTGCGCCGCGCGCGGCGTAGCAGGGTCCGCGTCCAGGTCTTTCCAGCCGACTTCGTCCAGCAGCGCGGCGGGGTCCGCTTCCACAGCCGGCAGCTGCAGGCGCGTCAGGTCGCTGTCCTCCGGCAGCCAATCCGCCAACACCTGTTCGGCCAGGGTTTGCGGGTCCAGGCAGGCCAGCAGCGCGGTGCGCGTGCGCGCGTCGGAGAAGAAATCCGGCCGGTCGTCCGACCAATAAGCGTAGCCGTCGTCGTAACTGGCGGGCTGGATGCCAAACACGAGCTGTTCCACCGGCGCCCAATCCTCCCAGTGCAGGTCGGCGGTGGCGGCAAGCGCGTTGAGCCGCTCTTTGGGCAGGGCCTCCAGGTGATAGGACTTATCGAGCACGTCGCACGTGCCGTTGGCAAGCCCCGCAAGCGCTTCTTCGCGGTCGGGGATGAACCGGAAAATCAGCTGGTCAAAGGCAGCCTGTCTTTCCGTCCTGCCAAAGTAATGCGGATTGCGCTCAAGCGCGAGGCTCCGGCTGCTGTCCCAATGAACCAGACGGTAGGCGCCCCAGCCCAAAGGCTCGCGCGCGGCCTGCGGATCCTGGGCCAGCGCCGCCGGGTCCGCGCTGGCAAGTTGGTGCGCGGGCAGCGGCAGCCAGAAGAACGGCGCAAGCTCTCGCGGGGAGAAGCCGGGTACGCCCTGCCAAATTACTGTGTGCTCGTTTTCCGCGATAAAAGAATCAGTGCGGTCCAGAGCCCAGGCTCCCGCGGGCAGGGCTGCGGCTTTGGCAAGCTGGTAAGACAATACGGCGTCCCCGGCAGTGAGCGGCTCGCCGTCTGACCAAAGCGCGTCCGGCCGCAGATTGAACTCCACGCGGGTCAGATCCATCTGGAATTCACCGCTCTCCCAGGTCACGGCGCAGGTGCTGTTCCCGCAGCCGGCGGGCCGAGCGAAAATACCCGCCTTGAACACGCTCAGTTCGCCGTACGCGTCCACCACCATGTCGCCGGGCTGTACTGCAGTCGGAACAAGGCTGATGCCGCCGTTTTCAATGCTGGGATAGGCGCTCAGGATGGATTCCGAATAAGCCCCATCGGCGCCCGGTTCAAACGGGCCGTCATAAAGCGCCGCGAAAATGCTTGCTTTCGCGCTGCCCGAATGTCCGTCGTAACGATACAGGCCCACGGGTTCCTCTGCCAGGCAAACCGTCAGCACCTTTGGCGGCACAGCCGTCGCGGTAGGCGTCGGGGGCAGCGGCGTAGGGGGTGTTTGCTGTGTGGAAGTTGCCGCCGGTGTCTTTCCGCAGCCAGCCGCCAGGCCTAAAATCAACAACGCGAGCAGAGCTTTCGCCCCAAAGCCCGCAGACGCGCGTTCAGTCAAAGGTTTCAAAATCAATCTCCTCGTCTTCAGCCTGCACCAGTTTCCCGCCAAAGCGCAGGCGCAGGTAAGAGTCGTAACGGCGCGGGTCAATCCGGCCGCTTTCCGCCGCGCTGCGCACGGCGCAGCCGGGTTCGCGGCTGTGGGTGCAGTCGTTGAATTGACATTCAGGCACCAGCGGAGCAATCTCGCGGAAATAAGCGTCCAGTTCCTCGCCCTGGACATCCCACAGCGCCAGGGTGCGCAGCCCCGGGACGTCTGCCAGGTAACCGCCCCCGTCCAACGGAAATAGCTGCTTGACCTGGGTGGTATGCATGCCTTTCCCTTGCAGGCCGCGGCTGACGGAGCCCACCTGCAGCGCCAGGCCGGGCTGCACGCTGTTGAGCAGGCTGGTTTTCCCTACGCCCGAAGGACCCGCCAGGGAATTGAGCTTGCCCTGCAGGCGGCTTTTCAGTTCAGGGATGCCTTCACCGGTCAGAGTGGATGTGTAAATCAGGTCGTAGCCGATGCGGCGATAGACCTCAAAGAGCTCCCGGGCTCGTTCGGGCGGCACCAGGTCGAGCTTATTGGCTACGACCACTGCCGGGATTTTCTGTTTTTCTGATACGACCAAAAAGCGGTCCAGCATGCGCAGGCTCGGGTCCGGCTGCGCGCAGGCAAACACCAGCACCACCTGGTCGGGGTTCGCCAGCAGGATTTGCTGATACTCGTAATTTACGCCGGAAAGCCGGCGCGAGAGCACAGATTTGCGCGGAAGCACCTGCGCGATGCTGCCGCTGCCGTCCGCGTGGATTTCAATCAGCACCTGGTCCCCGACGGCTACCAAATCCCCCTCCGCGCGCCCGCGCCGCAGCCTGCCGCGCACGCGGCAGAGCACATCGCTCTCAGCGGTGCGCACGCTCATGAAGCCAGCCTGAGAACGGATCACCAGCCCTTGCAGCAGGTTCGTGGCATTCCTGGATGGGGTCTGGTCAGACGCCATACGCTTGGTTACGGCTCCGGGGTTTCGGTGGCAGGGATATACGGGGATTCTTCCCAGGGCATGGTGCCGCCGGCATTGGTGTAATTGGAGAAGTACAACTGCACAACGCGGCGGAAAAGCGGCGCCGCCATGTCCGAGCCCTCGCCCGCGTTCTCGAGGATAATCGCCACCGCGATATCCGGGCGGTTGGGGTCCTCGTTGAAGGTATAGCCCGCGAACCAGGCGTGCGAGTCTCCGGCCGGGTTCTCGGCGGTGCCGGTCTTTCCGGCGATATTCACGCTGAGCCCGCGGAACTGATAAGTCGCCGTCCCGCGCGTATTGCGCACCACCATTACCATGGCTTCCTGGATGGCCTTCAAGTTCTCCGCGGTCACCGGCAGTTGGCCGTTAACCACCGGCGCGAATTCGTACACCGGGTCGGTTCCATCAACCGGTACAATCTTTTCCACCACGGTCGGCTTGTAAAGCGTACCGCCGTTGCCGACGGCAGCCACAAACGCGGCGACCTGCAAGGGGCTGACCTGCAGCGTGCCCTGCCCGATTGCCAGCTGTACGTTGGCGGATACAGAATCGGGCTGCTCCAATCTGCCCTCAAATTCCGGTATCTCGATGCCGGTTTTCTTGCCAAGCCCAAAGCCCGCGGCCACGTCCGCGATAGCGCTTTCGTAGCCGTCATTCCAGAGCGTCAATCCGATGTGCCAGAACCAGGGGTTGCAGGAGCGCATCAAGCCCTCTTTCAGGCTGAGCAAGCCCGAAGCTCCAAAGCCGCGTTCATAGGTCCAGTCGTAGAGCACGGTACCTGCCAGTTCCGTCCACTTGTCATCACAGTAATACGGATAGTCAGGGGTAAAGACGCCTGTCTCCAGCCCCGCGGCCATCGTGATAATCTTGAACACAGACCCGAGTGGGTATACCCCCTGGGAAGCGCGGTTATATAAAGGAAGCTTGGCATCTGTGAGCACATCATTGAGCGCCATGCTGTTGTAGTTCACTGGCTCGAACAGATTAGGGTTAAAGCCGGGGTTGGACACCATGGAAAGCACTTTGCCGGTATCCCGCTCCACCACCACAATAGCGCCAAGGTTGTCGCCCAACGAACGCTGCAGGTAGTACTGCAGGGTGCTGTCGATGGTGGTGTAAATCGACGCGGCTGGTTTGGGCTCGGCTGAAGCGAGCTTGGTTACCACTTGCCCCTGGGGGTCTTTGACGTAGAGTGACGCGCCGTGCGTGCCAGCCAGGTAGGGTTCGCCCCAGGCCTCCAGCCCGCTGGCGCCGATTTTTTCATCCCCGCGGTATCCGAGACGTTGGTACTTTTCCAGCTCTTCCGCTGAAATGGAAAGGACATAGCCGATGACGTGTGGAGCGATGCCGCCGTCGTAATAGTAGCGTGAACGGAATGAGCTTAGAATCAAGCCCGGGTAGGAAGAAAGCTTTTCTTCATACTTTTGCGCTGTAACAGCAGATACATCTCCAATAGCCACATACCAATCCGGTCCTGCGTATTGGTATTTTTTATAGATGGAGTCTGAACTGACATCCAGAATATTGGCAAGCAAGCTGAGCATGCTGGCTTCTTTTTCCGGGTCAATCTGCCCGGGGATAACCCCCAGCGCGACCGCGTCGTCCTGGGCGACCAGAGGATACCCGTAAATATCGTAAAGGTTTCCGCGGGCCGGGATTTCATAGGTCAGTTCCAGTTTGTTCCCGCCGGCAAGTTCAGGCAAAATCATGCTGACGTCCCACTGGACCTGCCAGGCGCCATCCTCCAGGGTCAGGTTCATAATCGTACCACGCTCAATCGTCCCCAGCAGCGTGGTGGTGTAGCTGACGTCGTAGGCTACCTGGGCCGTGGAAGGGCGCACCATGGCAGAAAGAATGTTGTAATTCATCTCCTGCATTGTCATCGCAACGGCAGCGTTTTTGTGCTGCGTCGTAAAGTCCTCCAGCGTCAGCGCGTCGCGGGTCAGTTTGCTCAAGCGGCCGTACATGCCCTCGTAATCCTCGGATTTCCAGGCTTCCAGATAAGCCTTGGCCTCACTTTCCACGTCCGGGGCCTGGGTAAGCGCCAGCACAGGCGTGGGCAGTCCGGATACCGGCGTGGGAGTTGATGTACCGGATGCAGGCAATTTCGCGCAGGCACCCAGTAAGAGCGTAAATACCAGAAACAGCAGAAGTGTTCTTTTCATTTCCATATCAGACCGCATCCCGATTATCCGCATCGCAGCGGGCGAGGATGCCGGGGAACACCTCGCATTGAATGTCCAGGTGCCGCTGGCAGAGAGCGGGAATATCCGCTTCTATCCGCAGCCCCGCCCGCCTGAGCAGGCACAGCAAGTGGCATAAGGGCAAGCCCATCACGTTCGCGTAACAGCCGTCCAGGCTTTCCACCGGGTGAAAAAATTTATGCTGGATGGCGTATCCACCGGCTTTGTCGCGATAGTCGCCGCTGGCGATATAAGCGTCCATCTCCGCGCGGGTGTAGGGGCGCATGCGTACGCTTGTTTCACAGCAATCCGCCAGCGCCCGGCCGTCTCCGCGCAAGCACAGAGCTGTATATACGTTGTGCGTTTTTTCGCGCAGTTCCGTCAGCATGCGTTCAGCTTCGCGCGCGTCGGCCGGCTTTCCGAATATGCTGCCGTTGTGCGCGACAATCGTATCCGCGGAAAGCACCAGCGCGTGCGCCCGCACCACTTCGTTTTTTTCCCGCGCCAGCCGCTGCACATACATCCCCGGGGTTTCACCATCCCGGATGTTTTCGTCAATGCCAGCAGCCTGGCAGGTATACGGAAGCCCAAACAGACCCAGGAGTTCTCTGCGCCGCGGAGATGCTGACGCCAGAACTAATTTTAATTCTTTCATAGCGAAAAAGATTCTAACATAGATAGCCGGGGAGTATTCCGCTCATTCGGGCTGCGCGAAGGCATGGCTTTCGCCCGAGAGCGCGGATTTTATTCCTCGTGCCGTATCGTAAAGGCGTCAAAATCGTGCGCGAGCTTGGTGTTGGGGAAAACCGCGCTGGCTTCGGCCAGGATTTCTTCATCGCTGTAGCGCCGGGAGACGTGCGTGAGAATCAGCTGCCCCACCCCGCCCTGTTTTGCCAGTTCCGCCACGGCGCCAGCGGTGGTGTGCCCGAATTCCTGCGCCATCGCGGCTTCTTCCTGCAGGTAGGTCGCTTCAATCACCAGCGCATCTGCGCCCCGAACCTGCTCCCGAAGCTTTTCCGGCTTGCCCACATCCCCGACCACCACAAGGCTCGTGCCGGCTTTTTCCTCGCCCAGCACCTGGTCGGGTTCGATTACCCTGCCGTCGGGTAAAGTGATGGATTTGTCTGCCACCAAATCTTTGCGCCAGGGCCCGGGCGCGATGCCGAGCGCTTCAGCCTTTTCCGGCAGGAAGGGTCGGCGCGGAAATTCCTCAAAACGGAAGCCCAGGGAGGACGAACCGCGGTGTTCCACCTGGAAAGCGTGCAGCGTGAAGTCTTCGGTCTCAAAAATCAAGCCGGGCTTGATATCCAAAAGCCGGATGGGCATGGGGGTTTGCGCCCCGCGCAGCACCACGCCGTTGATCAGGTCGTCCACGCGTTCCATGGTGTGCCGGCTGCCATAGATGTTGATTTCCTCGATGGCTTCCCAACGCATGAATGTGGAAATGAGCCCGGCCAGCCCCAGGATATGGTCCAGATGCCCGTGTGTGAGCAGAATGTGGTTCAGGCGTTTAAAACCGATGCCGGATTTCAGGATTTGGCGTTGGGTGCCTTCCCCGCAGTCAATCATAAAGCGGTGTTCGCCGTGCTTGACGACCAACGAAGAAAGCCCTCTTTTAATAGAGGGAGCGGAAGCGGAGGTGCCGAGAAAGACAAGCTCGAACAAGGGTTACTTGGTTTCCTGTCAGCTTCTGACTTACTTCCCGCCGCCCGAAATCTGACGCAGCAGCCCCAACGCGCCCAGGCCCACCTGCAGCGCCTGGGAAGCGCTCACCGGGGAGCTTTTCCCCGCGGCCTCCGACTGCCTGATCAGAATTCTGGCTGCCCCATACCCCAATAAGGCGCCTAAGGCTGTACCGACGATCAAGGTAATTGTTTTTGTCGAGGTTTTCATCTTACTTTTCCTTTGGTAAGGCGCGAACGCACTCCAGCGATGATTTGGTGAATTTCGGCTGATTTTTGCCCGATGCTCAGCAACGGCGCGGCCACCGCGCGGCTGCCGTTTTGCGCCGACGCGTTAATGGAACGAAAGACCCGCAGCACTTCTCCGCCCGCCTCCGGCAGCTTCGCCAGGGCTTTGGCAGCGCCGCTGATCAGAGCTGCCAGAACCAGCAGCAAAATCAGAAAAATCAGCATGAGCGGGAGCGCGATAGCCACCAGCGCCGCAGCAGCCATGCCTTCCGTGCTGCTGCCCAGCTCACCTGCAGAAATGAGGAGCAGGGCAAAGCCGGCGGTGAGCAAGCCGCAGACTACGAACAGGGGGAACAGGATTTGCCAGAAGCGTTCCTTTTTGTGAATCCTTTCTGGCGCGCGGGGTTCGAGGGCGGACTGGGCGGTTTCCTTCATGGGGATATTGTAGCATGAGAACGTATGGAATTGCGCTCGCCGTGTACGCATCAGGAGATTAATATTTCGCCTTGACACGGGCCTGGTAAGCACCCGGAAGTGGAAAAGCGCATTTTTGAAAAATAATGTATAATCTTCTTACAAAACATGAATTGCCCGTGAGTTCTGCGCGAGCTTGCTCATGGAGATCATGGCTTTAAGACCAGACGCCTGCGCGCCGGTCTTGCCTGGATAGTAAACCGCCGGAAAATCCGGCTTATAAATTGGTACAAAATGCGCATTGATTGGCTTGGAAACAACAAAATGATGCGGGGTTCGTGTGAACGATTTCAGCCTCCCCCGGGCAGGCTGCCCGCGGAACGAACGCACCTTTAACGCTGCTAAAGCCGGACGTGTTCATACGAGAAAACGTACCAAAATATAATCTTAGCCTGAACGACAGCGCCGCGCCCAACCCCGGGCAGAGCGTGTGATTCCGGATAAGTTGCTGTCCTCAAAGCCGTGGCCTCCCCCAGACCATGGCTTTGTGGGATTAAATGGAAAAGGTAATTACCGCAATCGAAGCCCAAAAGCGCAACCGCCAGCGCGTGAATATCAGCCTGGACGGTGAATTTGCTTTCTCGCTCGACCGTCTGACTGCCGCCTGGCTGCTGCCAGGCCGCCAGCTTTCGGCAGAGGAAATTACGCGGCTTCAGGAGCAGGACGAGGCGGAAAGCGCGCACACCCGGGCGCTGCACTTCCTCAGCTTCCGTTCCCGTTCCGCGGAAGAAATGCGGGATTATCTGAAGCGCAAAGGCTGCGATCCCGAGCTTGCCGCCGGCGTGCTCGCCCGCCTGGAGGAAGAAGGCTATCTGGACGATGCCCGCTTCTGCCGGGAATGGGTCGAGAACCGCAGCGCTTTCCGTCCGCGCGGCGTCAGCCTGATTAAGGTGGAACTGCGCCGCAAAGGAATCCCCAACGAGACCATCGACTCTGCGCTCGCGCAGGCTGATTTGCAGGAAAGCGAACTGGCATTGAAGGCTGCCCGGCGTGTTGTCGGGCGCTACGCCGCGCTCCCGCAGGAAACCTTTCGCCTCAGGCTGGGCGCGTACTTACGGCGCCGGGGGTTCTCCTACGCGGTCGCATCTTCCGTGCTCAACCGCTTATGGAAAGAATCGCAAAACTCCGCGCATGGGCAGGACCTAAGTTAAGAATATGGAGTATTGGAAAAAATGGAACACCTAAATCTTTACGCACAGGGACCGGTTTTTCGGGACCCGCAAGGAATTCTCTTCCTGGTGCTTGCTCTCGCGCTCGGATTCGCGCTTGGTTTCGTGCTGTTCTCCGCGCTGCGCAAGCAAAAAGAGGAAAAATTGCATCAAACTGCCAAGGACATCCTCACGGCAGCCGAAGAGCGCGCCAAGCAAACCGAATTGGATGCCAAAGACTCAGCCCTCAAAATCATCCGGGATGCCGAAGTCGATTTGCAGCACCGCCGAAGCGAGCTAAGCAAAGAAGACGACCGCCTGGTCAAGCGCCGCGAAGAACTGGACCACCGCTTTGACCAGATGCAGCAGCGCGAAGCCGCCCTGAACAAACGCCAGAGCACCATGGACCGCCGCGCGAATGAAATTGAGGGGTTGGCCGCCCAGCGCATGGAAGAACTGCAGCGCGTCTCGCAGATGTCCATCGATGAAGCCCGGGCTCTGCTGCTCGAGGAAGTCACGCAGACATCGCGCGGGGATATGATGCGCATCATCCGCCAATATGAAACCGAAGCGCGCGAAATGGGGCAGGAAAAAGCCCGTGAACTCATCGCCGATGCCATCCAGCGCGTCGCCTCGGACCGCGTCGCGGAAGTGACCACCTCTCTGGTGACGCTCCCCAACGAAGAGATGAAGGGGCGCATCGTCGGCCGGAACGGGCGCAATATCCGCTCCTTTGAACAGGCGGCCGGCGTGGACGTGATCGTAGACGACACCCCCGAAGCCGTAACCATCTCCTGCTTCGATTCGGTGCGCAGGGAAATTGCCAAACGCACGCTCAGCCGCCTGGTGGTGGACGGGCGCATTCATCCGGCTTACATCGAAAAAATCCTGAACGAAGAACGCCAGAAGATGGACGAAGACATCCTGAAAGCAGGCAACGAAGCCGCCTACGAAGCCGGCGTGCACGGACTTCACCCGGAAATCATCAAGAAACTCGGCCGGCTCAAGTACCGCACCTCTTACGGTCAGAACCAGCTTGCCCACGCGGTGGAAACTTCCAAGATTGCCAGCGTGCTCGCCTCCGAACTCGGAGCCAACGTGGAAATTTGTAAAGCCGGCGCCTTACTGCACGACCTGGGCAAAGCCATGGACCACAACACCGAAGGCACCCACGCCATAATTGGCGCGGAATTCGCCAAACGCCACGGAGTGAACGCCGCGATTGTGAACGTCATCGCCTCCCACCATCACGAAGTCGACCAGGGCTCGGTGGAAGCGGTCATCGTGGAGGCTTCGGATGCCATTTCCGGAGCGCGCCCCGGCGCCCGGCGCGAAGACCTGGAACAGTACATCAAACGCCTCAAGTCGCTGGAAGCGGTTGCCAACGCCCACAAGGGTGTCGAATCCAGTTTCGCAATCCAGGCAGGCCGGGAAGTGCGCATCATCGTCCGCCCGGATGAGATTGACGACCTCGCCGCGCACGAGATGGCCAGGGAAATCGCGACGGAGATCGAAGAAACGATGCAGTATCCGGGACAGATTCAAGTGACGGTCATCCGCGAGACCCGCGCGGTAACCTTCGCCAAGTAGTTGGATCTAAACATCAAAAGCCCCCGCAACCCCGGGGGCTTTTTTGTTTAACGACCGGGCGGCACATGCCAGAGTCAAGATTTGTCATCGCGACTGCTTGCGCGCCAATAGTCGTAGGTTGCGTGCAGCGGCGCAGCCGCAGGTTAGGTGCAGCAGCGCAGGAGCGAAACCTATTAGCGCTGCAATTCCCATCAGGTCTGGATTATGACCAAGACTTGGTTGGGGCATCTCTCTGCGCAGCAAATTCTGCAGGCCTCAAGACTAAATCGTAATTTTGACCAGAAGCCTTTATATCTGATTTCACTGTTTTGAGCGCTAGCTGCTCACCATACGCGTCAATTCTTTTCTTTTGTTTCAGCAGATTCGCGCTTCGAGAATCCGGATCCTCTCCAGTATTTATCTTCTTTTGTTTTTTTAGCATTATTGCAGACAATAACAAAATAATATCGGGAATCGTGAATAGAACCGTGGGAATCAATAGAAAACTACAAACCATCAAAGTTTTTTGCTGATTTCAACGCTGGCTTTAACAGGTATGGGTAGAAGATAAACACATCCCAAGGAAATGGATTGAAAATAGCCTTAGACTCCACTTGGAAAGTGTCTCCATACATGTGTGTTGTACTCTGATCAACTATTCTGCCAAGATAAATCGGAAATGATAAACCATCAGTCGTTTCATTTTTACACACAGCGCATTGCGGGCTCATTTCATTACCTCTAAGTAAATCTCATTTATATTGGCGTGCGGACAAGCAGGAAGATGGTTATTTGTATAATTTATTATACGCATTCTCACTACCTATGTTCCGCAGGAAAAGCATCGACTCAGCGAAGTAAACTCTTCCGCAGGCGCTCAGTTTGCCAAGCTTCCAGTTCGCGGTGGCAATAAGCAGTCTGGACTTTGCTTATGGAGAATTTGTCATTGCGAACCGTTTTGCCATTCATTCTTGAGCCTGTGATTTCCTGTGCTCAAGGCAAAACGGTGCGGCAATCTGCCTTTTACTTTTTTTTGTTGGTTCTGCGTTTGATTGTTACAAAATTCTCTCTGAAACGTTACCTTCTTAATCGTATGCCAAAGAATGGACCTCAAAAAATACAAGGCGGACTCCGCAAGGGATGCTTCGCAGTGCCACGACACTTTGCCATCAAACCTCAAAACGATAAATCCCCTCCGTCTGGCAAAGGGTCTCGCAGCAACTGAGTGGGGACCGTCACTGCGTACCGTTTTGTCTCCATCCATTTCTTAAGCCAAGCCAGGTAATCAGGCAAAACGATGCGCCATAACGCGGAACTGCTTGCGTAAACTACTTGGTCTGTCTGTTAACCTGCTTGCCGATTGGGAGACATCATCCCTCAGCGTATCCCCTCGCTGAAGCCTGTACCTTTTAAGGCATGTAAGTGGCGAAAAAAGACAAAATTAATCCAAATACGGGTTATTGTCCTTCTCGTACCCCACGCTGGTGGCCGGCCCGTGACCCGGCAGCAGCGCGGTCTCATCCGGCAGCGTGAAAATCTGCGCGCGGATCGCCGCGACCAGTGCGGGGTAATCGCCGCCCGCCAGGTCCGTCCTGCCGATACTCTCACGAAAAATCGCGTCCCCCACAAACGCTGCGCCGAGTTCCGCGCAATAAAAAATAACCGAACCCGGGCTGTGACCCGGCACCTCCCGCACCTCGACTGTCGACATCCCTTCATCCGGGTCAAGCCCAAGCTGCTGCCCCTGGAAAAACCGGATATCAACATCCGGCAAGGGAGCCGTTTGGTAACCAAAAGTTAACTTTCCGCCGTTGGCCTGTGCCGAGGCTTGCGCCTCAGGGTGCATCCCCACCAGCGGCCTCGGCGTAAACAGCTTCTGTAAATCCGCCGCGCCCTGGGTATGGTCAAAGTGCCCATGCGTCAGCCAGATTTGACGCAGATTCCACCCCCACCGCCTGATTTCCTCCGCCTGCCGTTCCGGCTCAAAAGACGGGTCGATCACCACTGCGGTCTTGCTTTCCTCATCCGCCAGGATGTACACATTATTTTGCAGCGGCCCCAGCACCATGCGCACAATCGCGAGAGACATCAGCGCACCTACCTTTGCAACCGGTGGATAACTGCCCGGGCAGCCTGCCTGCCCGCGCCGCGCAACCACACTGTCAGCCCCAGGCACAGCGCAAGCACCCCCGCGCTCACCTTGAAGACCATGGCGGGGCTCCGGTCGTACAGAAGTCCCGCAAAAACTGGCGTCATGATTAGCGCCAGGTTGTTAATTGTTTCCACAAAGCCAAACGCCAGCCCCACCTGGTTCTTAGCGACCAAAGGCTGCACAAACGCGAGGCTAAGCGTTCGCGAGAGACGGTAACCGCCCATCAGGAAGAAGGCCAGCCCAAAGAACCCCATCCCGCTGCCTCTCCACAGCAGCAGGCTGACTGCCAGCAAGGCTGCTTCGCCTGCCAGAAATGCCGTCAGGGCGGGCAAGTGCCCCAACGCGAGCGCGAAAGCAGCGTTGCCCAGGTTCTGCAGCGAGCCGAGCTGCCCGATGGACGCCAGGCTCAGTCCGCGTTCGTTCTGCAGAAAGTTGGCCGCCAGCGGTATCGGCAGGTACATGGAAAACATCATCATCAAAATCAAACCGAGGGACATCAGGAAGCGCGGGTTGCGCAGCAAGCCCGGTTGGGATTCTGTCTCGCTGTGCGCTTCCACCGGCTGCTCCCGAATGAACAGGATGACAACCGTGGAGACCAGGAACAGAACTGCCGCCAGCCAATACACCTCGCGCAGCCCAAAGCGTTCGCCAAGCGCGCCGCCAACCAGCGGGCCGAGAATCGCGCCGATGCTGAACGCCGCCGACGCAAAGGTCACCGCCCGCCCTACCGGCCAATCCCCGCGCGCGTGGGAAATGTAGCTGTTCATCGGCGCGAGCACGGCCGAAGTCAGCCCGTACATCAGCATTCCCACCACAAAGCCGCTCAGGTTTCTGGCAGAGGCCATCACCAGCGCGGAAATCACGCCCATCATCCAGGTGAACCACATCACCGGCCGTCTGCCCACGCGGTCTGCCAGGTAACCGGCTGGGATTTGGGAGAGGGTCATCCCCACCGCGTTAATCCCGAGCACGGTGCCAATCAAAATCGGGTCCGCGCCCAGCTTCTGGATATAGAGCGGCTGGAAGATATAAAACAGCCCCTCGCCCATCCCCCAGATGAGCAGGGAAAGCGCAACCAGGTAAAGGTCGCGGCGCTCCTTCACGTCAATCCCGCTGGTAATTAAGCAGCAGCAGGTCGCGCGGCAGGTTGGTAAGGCTGTAAGCGTCATCCTGGCTGATGACCATGTCATCTTCAATCCGCACGCCGCCCAACCCTGGCAAATAAATCCCCGGTTCCACCGTAAAGACCATCCCGGGGTCTAGCAAGATAGTGTTATCCCCGCGGATATATGGCGCCTCATGCGCTTCCATGCCCAGCCCGTGCCCGGTGCGGTGGGTGAAATACTCTCCGAACCCGGCATCAGTGATGACGCCGCGGGCGGCCGTATCCACCGCGCTGGCTGGCACGCCCGGACGGGCTGCCGCGCGTCCGGCGGCGTTGGCGTCCCGTACGACGGCGCCGATGCGTTCCAACTCCGCGTCCACTTTGCCTACCATGAAGGTGCGGGTGATATCCGAGAAGTAGCCGTCCACGCTGGCGCCCCAGTCAAACAGGAGCAGGTCGCCTTCCCGCAGCGTTCGCTCCCCGGGAGAGGCGTGTGGATTAGCGCTGTTCTCCCCGGAGCTGACAATCGGCTGGAAGGGCAGTTCAATATCCGAGCCGGCGCGGTACAGCGCGATAACCAGTTCCGCGGCGATTTGCTTTTCGGTCTGCCCGGGCCGCACCGTTTTCAGCGTCTCCAGAAGCGCCTTCTGGGCTATTTGGGCAGCTTGCTGCATTTTGTCCAGCTCGCTTTGATCCTTAAGCAGGCGCAGGTTTTCGAACACCAGGCTGCCGTCCACAAGCTCGCACCCCGGCGCGGCGCTCTGCAGGAAGGTCAGTTCCAGGTAGCGCATGCCTCTTGGTTCCAGCGCGAGGCGTCCCTTCCGCAGACCAAGCCCCCGAAAGGCATCCGAGAAAGCTTCCTGCCAGGTGGCGGGGTTATCCGGATACAGGCAGGGCTTCAGCTCCAGGCGCGCGCCCGCTAATTTTAATTGTTCCAACTGCGGGAGAACCAGCGCGGCTGCGCCGGACCGCGCAACCAGCAGCACAGTCGGGCGCTCCATCAGGTGCATCTGCATGCCGGTCAAGTACGTAAAGGTCGGGCCAGGGTTAATCGCGGCCGCGTCTATGTTGTGCTGCCGCATCAGGTCAAGGAATCGCTGTAGTCTGTCTGTCATTGGCTGCTCCGGAAGATTGTTGGAGATGATTATAATGCAGCGCTGATACCCCAGGCGGCCGCCGCGCTTCGGGCGGGTGCTTGCACAAAGTTCGGTTTGACGCGCGTTTTGCGGCAGTTATAATCATCGTATGCAACCATCTGAAAGCAAAGATTTCGTATTTTTCACGCGGTTTGCGTGCATGTGTCCGGGGCGGGGAAGCTAAACCGCCTCGTCTCTCGCGTTTTTTCCAGCCAGTTGAGAGCAGGGCGGCCCTCCCCCGCAATTCTCTGCTCATGGTGATGCCCGGCATCACTCCAAGCTGGCTGTTTTTATTTAAGCATTCTCTGGAGACTTACAATGACAATCTATCAAGACCTAACCCAACTTACCGGCCGCACCCCGCTCGTGCGCCTGAACCGGCTCGTTCCAGCTGGCGGCGCGGAAGTGCTCGCCAAGCTGGAATTCTTCAACCCCACCCACAGCGTCAAAGACCGCATCGCGGTGGCAATGGTGGACACCGCCGAGAACCAGGGGCTGCTCTCCCCGGAATCCATCATCCTGGAAGCCACATCCGGCAACACCGGCATCGGGCTGGCTTGCACCGCCTCCGCGCGCGGCTACAAAAGCGCCATCGTGATGCCGGATACCGTCAGCATGGAGCGCAAACTGCTCCTGCGCGCGCTTGGAGCTGAACTAATTCTGACCCCCGGCGCGGAAGGCATGGCCGGCGCCATGGAAGAGGCTCTGAACTTGCGCGCGAAGGACAGCCGCTATTGGCTGGCAGACCAATTCAACAATCCCGCCAACGTGGAGGCGCACCGCCGCACCACCGCCGAGGAAATCTGGCGCGATACCGACGGCAATATCGATATCCTGGTGGCCGGTGTCGGCACAGGCGGCACCATCACCGGCACGGGCAGCAAACTGCGCGAATACAACCCGGCGCTGCGCATTATCGCGGTGGAACCAGCCGCCTCGCCCGTGCTTTCCGGAGGCAAAAAGGGGCCGCATCCCTTGCAGGGTATCGGCGCGGGCTTCGTCCCTTCCATCCTGGACCTGCGTCTGCTGGATGAAATTATCCAGGCGGAAGCGGAAGACGCTTTTTTCACCGCCAGGAGCATGGCAACGGTCGAAGGTATCCCGGTCGGCATCTCCTCCGGGGCAGCAGTCTGGGCAGCGCTGCAAGTTGCCAACAGAGCGGAAAACGCGGGCAAACGCATCGCGGTCATCATTCCCAGCTTTGCCGAGCGCTACCTGAGCACCAACCTGTTCGCGTCCATCCGGGAGGAACTGAATGCAAGCCGCTGAACCTATCCCCTACCCCCCTGCTGATGTGCCGCGCGCGAGAAGCGAGGAAACACTGGGACTTTTCAAACGGATGGCCGAAGACATCAATACCGCGCTGGAACGCGACCCGGCTGCGCGCTCAGGCTGGGTTGTGCTCAGTTCCTATGCTGGCGTGCATGCCGTCTGGGCGCACCGGGTTTCGCATTGGCTGTGGGAACACAGGCTGTATTGGCTGGCAAGGTCAAACGCGCAGATATCGCGCTTCTTCACCGGCGTCGAGATTCATCCGGCAGCCAAAATCGGCCGGCGCTTCTTTATCGACCACGGCATGGGCGTGGTCATCGGCGAAACTGCTGAAATCGGCGCGGACGTAACGATTTACCACGGAGTCACCCTGGGCGGCGTGAGCCTGGAGAAGGTCAAGCGCCACCCGACGATTGAAGACCATGTGGTCATCGGCGCGGGCGCGAAAGTGTTGGGGAATATCACGGTTGGAGCACACAGCCGCATTGGCGCGAACGCTGTCGTAGTCAAGCCGGTGCCGCCGCACTCTGTGGTGGTGGGCGTGCCCGGTCAGATTATCCGCCGCGCGCACGAAGCCGCTGAGCCTCCGATTGACCTGAAACACACCGACCTACCCGACGCAATCGCGGACTGCATCGAGGACGTGAACGCGCGCCTGGCCGCCCTGGAAGAAAAGCTGGATTTACACAGCCGCCCCAAGGCTCCTTACTACCAGAAAAAAGAAGGCGTCTGGGAAATTAGCGAAACAGACGATTTCACAATCTGAGCCGAACAAACAAGACCGACGGAAAGCCGGTCTTGTTATTTTTCATCGGTACTGTCGCGAAACTGAAGGATTTCCCGCAGGATTGCCGCAAGCACGATCATTACCAGAACCCCTCCGGTAATCACGATGCTCTCAACGCGCACCACCGGCGGGGAACTTACGAGCGCTGTGGCAGTCAGCTGCGCCGCGTCTGGCGTTGCCTGAACAGCGCCGGGTAAGGTCGGGACGGGCGTAGGGAGGGCGGGAATGTTAAAACCCGGCAGCGCAAGGACCAGGGCGACCAATCCGAGCACCACTGCCATGAGAATCAGGATTAATATCGCCTGGTTGGTACGCCCGCGGGGAAGTTTCTTGGGGGTATTAGCGCTCATTTTAAACTCTCCACAGCCTGTTTCGCGGCATCTTCCGGGCTGAGATTATCGCGCAGTACGGCGAGCACCGCGCTGCGCAAAGCCGGGGCAATGCTGGTCAGAATGTTGTTTTCGGGGACAAAGCGCGCGCTGAGGGATTGCTGCAGCAGAGACGGACGCAAAGCCGCGTTTTGCCAGCTTGCAAGCGCGGAAGGCCGCGCAGGCACGCGCCCAAAGGCTTCACTCCAGGTGCCCAGAAAGCCGGGTTCCACCAGGTATTCCGCCAGCCGAACCGCTAAAATCCCCCGGTCAGGGTCCGCGGTGCTCAGTGCCCAGACCCAGCCGCTGCTAAGCGTAAAACCGGTGTCCAGCAGCTTTGGCAGCGTTTCGGGGGTTTCCGTTCCCTGCGCGTAAAGCGCCAGGAGCAGGCTCAGCGGCGCGGCGGTACGGTCGCCGCCGCCTTCCAAAAAGCTCTCCCAGGACTGCTGGAAGCTCTGCCATTGGGTCACATCTGCGCGGATACTGCCCGACTGGCGCCCTTCCGCCAGCAAGGTGAGCATCTTCACCAGCGTTTCCTCGTCCAGGTTTGGGCGCGGTTGATTGCCTGAGACGCCGCCGCCCAAAGCCATATACAGCGTAAGCGGCACCAGGGCTTGTGGGTCGTCCGCTGGAAAAACAAACAGACTTCCCGGCACAGCAGCAGCCTGCCACTCCGCCGGCAGCGTGCTTTCCGCCCCCGCCCTGGCAATCAGCGCAAGCGGATCCCCCACAAAGGGGATGCCGTAAACCACGCCCTGGATCAGGCTCATTTCGTGAGCGTAGGGGAACCAATCTTCATCATCCACGATGCTCGTGAGCGCGTCCAGCGGCATAACCAGCGACTTTAGGGCGGCTGTCTCCAGGTCCCGCCGGGGCAGTAGGATCAGGTCGGGCAGCGCCTGTGGGGCAGCGGAACTGGCCGCGGTGAGCGTATCCAGCAGCCCGGCAGAACCCGAGAGGCTCTTCAGCCGGACGGTGATGCGAATGCCCTCAGATTCCGCGAATGCCGCCAGGCGCGCGTTCAGCAAAGAAGCAGCCTGTGATTTGCCGGTCGGGTCCATCTCGGCGGGCAGCCACACGACCAACGAATCGGGCGCGGTCTGTGGGGTCGGGGCGGAAGGGCTTGCATCGGTAAGCGCCGGGGTTTCCGTGAGCTGCGGTACGGCGGTGTTCGGTGTCAAGGTTGGCGTGTTTTGCTGCCAGGGCAAATCCACACCCCGAAGCCCAGACGCGCAGGAGGTCAGCGCAAGCAGCGCGAATATCAGGCTGAGCGCGGCAACCGGACCAGCGTTTCTTTGGCGAGGATGGTTTGCCATGTTTAAACCGTCGTTCGAGGGGGTAATCTCAGGTTTCATCTTGCTTTTGGTTATACCACCAAGTCAGAGCCGCCCCTTCCAGCCCTTATCCCAGATTGATTTCCTCGCTCAGCAAGCGCGTGAGCAGTTTCACCGCGTTTTCCACATCAGCGTACGAGACCATTTCAGAAGGAGAATGGATATAGCGGCAGGGGATCGAAAGGCAGCCTGCCGGCACGCCTGCGTGCGCGAGCTGAATCGCGCGCCCGTCGGTGCCGCCCGCTTCCAAAACTTCCAGCTGGTAGGGGATTTTGCCGGCTTTGGCAGCCGCGACCATCCAGTTCACCACGCGCGGGTCGGCGATAAATGAAGAGTCGCGCACTTTAATCGCGGGACCCTTGTCCAGCGACACTTCCATCTTGGGTGTGCGGGGGGTATCTCCGGTGCGGGTGACGTCCACCGCCAGCCCAACATCCGGGTTGACGCCGTAGGCGGCCGTGGTCGCGCCGCGTAAGCCGACTTCTTCCTGCACGCTGAACACAAAATACACTTCATGCGGGCTCTTTTTCAGCGCGCGCAGGGCTTGAATGGCAACCGCTGCGGATACGCGGTCATCCATGGATTTTGCCACCAGATGCGCGCCCATATCCAGGAAAGGACGCTCAAAGCCGCATACATCGCCCACGCGAACCGGGCAGGTTTCCTGGGAGAGCGCGCCGGTATCGATGAAGAGCTTTTCAAGCGTCGGAGCGCTGTTCGGTTCCAGGCGTTCACAGCCAATCACGCCCCGCGCGCCGTTCATGAAGAGCACCCGCCCGCCGATGCACGTAAGCGCTGAGACGCCGCCAATGGAGATAAAGCGCGCGAAGCCGTTCGCGTCCACATGCGTGACCATCAGACCAATTTCGTCGATATGCGCGGAAACCATCACCCGCAGACCGCCGGGTTGTTTGCTGCCGACCCGGGCAATCAGGTTGCCGAGCGCGTCCGTGCGGATTTCGTCCACGTGTCCCGTGATTTCCTCCAGCACTGCCGCCCGGATCAGGCCTTCCTGCCCGGAAGGTCCGGGGGTTTCCACGAGTTTCCGGATGAGAGCCAGCAGAGCTTCATCGCGCGGGTTTTTGGATTGGGTATTGGTCATCTTATGCCTCCAATGGCGTGAGAATTTTTGAATCCAGGCGGCGCAGAGCCGCGCTGAGCAAACGCAGGGTGTCTTCCCAGTCGCTTATGCGAATCAACCCGGCCGCGGAGTGGCAGTACCTTTGGGGTACGGAAACGGAGATGCTGGGCACGCCGGCGCGGGTCTTGTGAATAGCCCCCGCGTCCGTGCCGCCCGGGTTGGGCTGCCGGATTTGATAAGGGATGCCTTCTTCCGCGGCGGTCTTCATCAGCCAATCCGCCAGGCGCCTGTCCGCGATGGTCGCGCCGTCCATCAGGTAAATCGCGGGGCCGTGGTCCAGGCGGGTGTTGTAACGCGTGTTTTCGCCGTCCTCATCATAAGACGGCAAATCATTGGCGGGTGTGGAATCGACCGCGATGCCAATCTGCGGATTGAAGCGGTAAGCCGCCACGCGCGCGCCGCGCAAACCCACCTCTTCCTGCACTGTGAAAGCCGCCAACAAATCGATGTTTTCTGGCGCGCTGCGCAGCAGTTCGATCAGATTGAACACGCCCAGGCGGTTATCCAGCGCTTTGGCGCGGATGCTCGGGCCAATTGCGCTCAGGCGCGTGGCAAAGCCCGCCCGGTCGCCTGCTTTCGCCAGTCCGGCGCCGCCAGGACCTAAATCTATGCGCGGCTGTTCCATCTTGAGGGCTGTTTTGCGCTCTTCCGGCGTGGTCAGGTGCACAGCTTTCGCGCCTATGACCCCGGGGATATGCTCCCGCCCGACCAGGACGGGTTTGCCTGCCAACTGACGCCCATCAATCCCGCCCACGATGGAGAAGCTGTACTGTCCATCGCCATCGCTTTGCGTGAGCATGAAGCCGACCTCGTCCATGTGCGCGGCGATCATCACCCGCAGCCTATCCTGACCCGAGCCCATACGCGCAGCCAGGACGTTCCCCAGCGCGTCCACTTCCACCTGTTGACACAAAGGTTTCACTTCGCGCAGGACGATTTCGCGCACTTCCTGCTCATCGCCAGAAACAGCCAGGGCGTTGCACAGCTCGGCCAGCAGGTCGAGCTGCCGTTTTCCAATCCGTTTCCGGTTGGTTTGGGTATTCTTTTTCGTCGGGCTCATGTTCACTTCCATTCCAGAGTCTGCATAAAATCCAGCGGCAGCGCGCTGATAAATTCCGCCATCAAACGCCCCGCGCGGCGCACATCCTTGAGAGAAACCGTCTCCACTGGCGTGTGCATATAGCGCAGCGGGATGCCAATCAGCAGGCAGGGGATGCCGGACTGGACGACCTGAATGGCGTAAGCGTCGGTGCCGGTCATTCCGGGCGCTGCTTCGCGCGTGAAGGGGATATCCAGTTCATCCGCCGTCCTGGTGATTGCATCGTACAGCGCGGGATGGATGTTGGGGCCCCATGCCAGGGTGATGCCCTCTCCCAAGGGGAAGCTGCGCCAGTCAGCGCTGCCCGCGCTTTGGGCAAAGGTTACGTCAATCGCGATGGCAAAGTCCGGCTGGACCTCAACCGGGGAGGTAAACGCGCCGGTAACACCAATTTCCTCCTGGCTGGAGGCCACCGCCCACACGTCCCAGCTGTGCTTGCGGCGGGAGAGGATATCCAGGCAGTGCGTTACCGCCGCCACGGAAACGCGGTTGTCCAGGGTGTGCCCTGCCAGCGCGCCTCCGCTCAATTCGATGGGTTCCTGGGCAAAGGAGACGATATCGCCCACGCGCACCAATTTTTCCACATCCGCGGCACGCAGGCCGGTATCAATCAGCAGATACGGGAGCGCTACCACCCCGCTGCCAGCTTCGGGCGGCAGAAGGTGGGCCGGCGGCATCACCACCATCGCCGGCAGGTCCTGCCGTCCATGCACGGTAACCATCTGGCCGGGCAGGATGCGCGGGTCAATGCCTCCGACCTGCGTGAAGCGCAAAAGGCCCTCAGCGATGCCGGTCACCATCAGCCCGATAGCGTCCATGTGCGCGGAGAGCATCACACGCGGGCGGGGTTCGGGGCCGTCGCCGCGTTTGAGGGCGTGCAAGCTGCCCACGCGGCTGACCGAAATTTCTTCGCAGAAGGGCTGCCAGGCAGCCCGGACGATATCCCGGATAGGGTCTTCATAGCCCGACAGGCCGGGCGCGGACAACATTTGTTTCAGATGCGGAAGCAAGTCGATAGTCATGGCACTCTCTTCAGGTAGTTTACGGCTCAGAGCCGGTAGGAGTAATTTCCGGACCCGGTGTGTCTGTGCTGACAGGCGGCTCGGTCAGCTCCGGGGTGTTGGTGTGGGTGGGCGTAGGCGTGGGCGTGTGCGTCAGCGTGGGGGTGAGCGTTTGCGTGATGGTAGGGGTAACCGTTGGCGTGCGCGTCAGGTAAGGCGTCAGCGTGATGGTGGCTGTGCGCGTGATGGTCGGGGAGTTTACTGGCGTGGGGGTGGAGGCGAACGGGCCGCGATTGACGCGCAGGAGCACAATCCCGAGGATGTAACACGGAATGGTGATCAGAATCATCAGGATTAGCATATAGCGCGTCCGGGTTTGCCGGGAAAGCCTGTCCAATCGTTGCTCCGGGTCAGCAAAACTTGGGTGCACGGCGCTGACCTGGGGTTAATCATACCATCAGCAAGCGAAATATTTTTGATTTGCGCTATAATAGACATAGTCGCGACAGAATTGCGATGGTAGCAGCGATAGTATGAGAAGGAGGCATTCAATGGCAAGTAAAGATAAAGCCGGCAAGGAAGAACGCAAGAAGCCCAAGATGGATATAAAGGAAAAGCGTAAAGCCAAGATAGAGAAGAAAAAGGCTGGAACGGTCATTACGCCCAACGCTTAGTCACACGCAACCAGACCAGGCATC
>DAONFX010000002.1:0-66301 GCA_035403825.1 Anaerolineaceae bacterium | reverse complement strand
TCGGGGTACTCAAAGGTTTTGAACGGCTGGATGTGATGCACGTGCAGCTTGCTCTCATCCCCGCTCGTTCCGCAGGCCCGGCAGCGGTAGCCGTCGCGCTGCAGGATGCGCTGCTTCAGCGCTGCCCAACCCGCGCCGTACTGGTTGGCGTCCGCGCTCCAGAGCTTCTCGTCCCGCAGCCTGTCTACATAATCCGGGCTGAAGGTCAGCCAACAGCCGCAGGTCTCCAAAAAGCTGGGCGGCAAATCGACCACACCGGTGCCCATGGTTTCCGCGCTGAGCCATCGGATTTTGCGGTAGCTGTTTACTTCCAGACGCAGGCTGAGTTCCCCGTAGTGGTTTTGATAGGTCGTGAAGTTTTTTTCCTGCAAGGGCTTGTATGCTTCGATGGTGGTGGACAAAGCCGGGATGGTGTAATACTCCGACTGCACCGGCTCGAGTAAGCAACTGCCGTTCTCCAGGTCCAGCGCTTTTACTTCGTAGGAATCCGCTTCGTGCAGGTAAATTGCCTCCGGATGCACCAACCATTTGGCGCTGGCAGCGTCAATTTCCCCGATGACATGCGTGGTATCCCCGTCCGCAGCCCGTAAGGTAATTACGTTGGGCGTGCTGCTGCGCAAAGAAACGCTGCCGGCAGCAAATTGGTCCGCAATCCAGAAATAGCGGCCGTTCTGAAGGTGGAGTACTCCGGATTGCGTCAGAATTTTCAGAAATGAATCCAACAGTTCTGGCGGCAGGCTGCCAAAGCGGTCGTTTTCCAGGAAGGGCAGCTCGAAGGCGGCACACTGCAGATGCTGCAACAGAATGGCATAGTTATTCGGGTCAATCAGGGCGTTTTCCGGGGATTTTTCCGTCAGGTATTCGGGGTGGTTGGCCAGGTATTGGTCCATTGCTTCCGGGGAAGCAATAAACATCGCCAGCGAAGCCTGCTGTCGGCGCCCTGCCCTGCCGGCACGCTGGCGCGTGGTGGCGATGGAACCCGGGTACCCCACCAGGATGACCGATTCCAAGCTGCCGATGTCGATTCCGAGCTCCAGCGCGGAGGTAGCGACCACAGCTTTAATGGAACCGTCCTTGAAGCCGGCTTCGATTTCGCGCCGCTCGCTCTTGAGATATCCCGAGCGGTATCCACGGATGCGTGCGCGCGTTTCCCCTGGCACGGCATCGTACAAGTACGTCAATATCATTTCGACGCTGCGGCGGGAACGGGCAAAGACCAGCGTTTGGATGCTGTTGCTCAACAGCTTGCGGGTAAAGGAAATACCCGTTTGCAGGCTGCTGGCGCGCAAACCCAACTGCTCGTTGACCAGCGGCGGGTTGTACACGAGGAAGTGCCGGCGGCCGTGGGGAGAGCCGTCCTGATCGACCAATGCGACCGGGCTTTCAATCAGCTTTTCGGCCAGTTCTTCCGGGTTACCGATAGTAGCCGAGGTGAGGATGAACTGCGGGTAAGCCTGATAAAACGCAGCAACTCGTTTGAGCCGGCGGATGACGTTGGCAACATGCGAGCCAAAAACCCCGCGGTAGGTATGCATTTCGTCAATCACCACGAACCTGAGCCCCCCGAAAAACTGGCGCCAGATGGTGTGATGCGGCAGGATGCCCTGATGCAGCATATCAGGGTTGGTGATGAGGATTTCAGCCTTGCGCCGGATTTCAGCCCGGTGATTGGAAGGCGTGTCCCCATCGTAAATGGCGGGGAGGGGTTTCAGGTTCCCCCCGGGCGAGGCGCACAGGTCGTTCAGCAGGCGGAACTGGTCTTGCGCCAGCGCTTTGGTGGGGAACAGGTAAAGGGCGCGCGCGTCAGGGTTCTGCAGAAGCGTCTCGATGACGGGGATGTCATAACAAAGGGTTTTCCCGCTGGCTGTGCCGGTGCTGACGACCACGTGTTCGCCCGCGGATAAATGGGCGAGCGCCTGGGCTTGATGGCTGAACAGGCGCGTAATACCCCGATTGACCAGGTTGCAGCGCAGCTGCTCCGGAAGATTGTTGGGCAGAGCTTCGTAAACTGCTCCGGTGGGGGGGAGAACCTGCCAACAGGTGGTATTGCGGATAAACTCCGGGTCTCTCTTCCACAGGTTTAGGAGTTCATCTATTTCCATGCTGCCAGTCTACCGACCGCGCTTTTCCGTTTGAGCAACCTGAAGCGCCGCTTTCTTTTTTGACGCGCTCTTCACCAGCAGATCGAGCACAGGGTAAACCAGCCCTCCCAAATGCGTTACCAGGAAGAATAGAACCTTGGCTTCCAATCCCGGAACGATTGCATATTTGTCCTTTTGGATACCGCGCACAATACTATCGGCGACCTTTTCCGCGGAGAGCGGTTTATCCGAACCGGCAATGACATGCGTTTCGTAGGGTTTGAATTGATTTTCATAGGAGAGCTGCGGGGTGTCTGTGTCCGGCGGAAAGACGCACGAAACCTGGATGCCGCGCGATTTCATTTCCGCGCGAAGCGCGTCGGTGTAACCTCTGACCGCGAACTTGGCGCCGCCGTAGGCAGTATATCCAAACACCCCTACAACCCCTGCCAGCGAGGAAATTGTTACGATATGCCCGCTTCCGCGCGCGATAAACTCTGGAAGGAGGGTCTGCACCACGTTCACCGTGCCGTGATAATCGATGTCCATCATCCAGCGGAAGTCTTCAAGCGGGGTCGCTTCCGCGTAGCCGGATTTGGCGACGCCCGCGCAGTTGATGACCAGGTCGGGCAGTCCATAACCGGCAACGAATTCCCGTAAAACCTGTGCGATTCCTGCTGCGTCCGCGACGTTTGCAGAAATGGCCGTAAGCTTCTGAGCGGGGTTCAGCCGGGATTTCTCAATAATTGCGAGCGCTTCATCCAGCCGCTGCTGCCCGCGCGCGAGGATGGCTACCGACATTCCGCTGGCGAACAGTTTGCTGGCAAGCGCCAGCCCAATGCCGCTGGAGCCGCCGGTAATTAAGGCAAGTTTTCCGTTCAGGTTTTTCATGGCTAATGTCCGCAGGTGCTGCAGCTGCCGCCAGAGCAGCCGCCGCAGGAATGGCCGGAGTCGGTCAGGCTTTTGCCGCCGCTGAAAGCGTTCACTCTGGAAAGTTCGCGCCGGGTCTCCGAGCCGGAGCAGTGCGGGCACTCCGCCGGGGAATCAGATTGGTTATATGAACGAAGGAGTTCAAAATGTGCGCCGCATTGCCGGCACTGATATTCATAGATTGGCATAAGCGTTCCTCAACTTTGGCTCGGATGCTGGATGGTCAGAATAGTAAACCGGATCTTACGGGTTGGCAAGCTCGGTATACTGATTGCGGATGGCGGGTATCAGATATTCTTCGAAGGCGCGTTCCTGGTCGTAATCGGGCTGCCAGCCCCAATCCTGGCGGGCAGCGCTGTCGTCTACGTTTTCCGGCCAGGAATCGACGATTTTTTGCCTGCGCTGGTCTACTTCAAACCCGATGCGCGCGCCGGGGAAAGCCCGGGTCGTTATTTCGAAAATTTCCTGCGCGGTTGGATTGAAACTGGTGACGTTGTAGACAAACCGGGTGAGTTTTTCGTGCCCGGCATTCTCGAGAGTAATCAGGGATTTAATCGCGTCCGGCATCACCATGAACGGCAGGCGGGTATCCGGGCGGACAAAGCAGTTGTAAGGCGTGCCCTTGGCAGCCGCGTGCAGCATTTCAGGGCCGTAATCGCTGGTTCCGCCGGTGGGGATGGTCTCCGCGCTGATGAGGCCCGGAAAGCGCAGGCAGCGGAAATCCACCGACGGGCCGGAAGCAGAGTCCGCGGCTAACTGGCGGTAATACTTGCTGTAGTAACGCCCAAGGTGCTCGCAGTACAGTTTGTTGCACCCGTACATGGTGGTCGGGAAAGTGTATTGATTCTCTTTGACCTTGCCCACCCGGGCTTTGCAGTCCAGCGAGTCCATTCCGTAGGCGGCAATAGAGCTGGGGTAAATGAACTTGACTGAATTGCCCTGCCACTGCGATTGTTCGACCGCCAGGCGCAGCAGATTCAGGGTTCCTTCCACATTGATGCGGTGGGCGGTTTCCGGGTTGTATTCGGCTTTGGTAGAGAGAATGGAAGCAAGGTGGTAAATTGTCCGAATCTGATGCTCGACGACCAGCCGACCCAACAGGATTTGGTCCAGGATATCGCCCACAATCCATTTCGCGACCATGGAGCGCAGCGGCTTATCCAGCGGATTGACGTCGATGGCGACAATCGGACAATTCATGGCGGAAATCTGGCGGATCAGGCCGTGGCCGATTTCTCCGTTCGCTCCGGTAATCAGAACAACTTCCTCTCGCATACTGCTCTCCTTGGTTTAAATTGGCAGGGTGAGTGACATTCGCCGTATGGGTTTTCCTGTAGTTCTCCCGACCTGCATGACAACCACGGACATATCGTCATGCGGCTGTCCCAAATCCTGCGCTACCGCCTGGTTCAGGATTTGATCGGCAAGCTCCTGCACCGTAAGCTCTTGCTCATCCAGTACGGTCTCCATCAACGAGTTCCACTCCAGCGGTTGGCTGCAGTCCCAACCGGCTGTGGCAACGCCGTCCGAGAACATGATGATGATGAAATCGTTCTCGATTGGGAACTGATACACATTGGGCTCCTGCGGGTCCACAAGGTCGTGCCCTTCATAGCTGGTGTAGCTGCCTTCGCTCTTGCGAATCATGATTACGGGCAGGTCGTTATTTTTGGTGAGGACGATGGTCTCGCTTTCCAGGTCGCAGGAAAGGACGTTCAGGCTGAACTCCGCCTCGCCGTGGTATTCCGTTTTTAGCGCTGAGAGTACCGCGCGGGATGCCGCGCCATCGTGAATACCGTTCAGCAGGAGCGAGAGCACGCGGTGTACTGCTTTCCGCGCCACGAACTTTGACCGTTGACCATTCAACTTCCCCTCGCCGAGGATGACTGAGGCGCCGCCGTTGGGTCTTTCCACCATTTCGACTTGATCGCCCTGTTCTGGTGAGGAGTACCGGTCTACTTTTGCGATCGCGATTTGAATTTCCATGCGGTAATTCTAACCCATTCCGGGCGCGCGAAAATTACAAACTGGACGTTCAGAACGGGTACAATAGCAGCTAAGGTTGCCGATGAAAAAACAGAGAAGTTCAATCCTGTCCTTTTTATGCCTGGTTTTCATTCTCTCAGGCTGCTTGCGGCCAAACTCACTCCAAGCGACGAGCTTTCCTTCTGCCGACGCCGCGGCAGCCGTGGACAGCAGACTGCCCATCAGCGCTGTCCAGGGAGCGCAGCACCGCTCCCCTTATGACGGAAAAAAGCTCTCTGGCGTGGAAGGCATTGTCACCGCTCTCACAGGCAGCGGTTTTTACCTGCAAGACCCGCACCCTGATGACGATGAGCGCACTTCCGAGGCGCTGTTTGTCTCAGCGAGCTCTTTTGGAAATCTTAAGGCAGGCGATTTGGTGCGGATTGAGGAAGGCAAAGTGCGTGAGTATAATCCAGCCGGGCTGGGCGAGAATTCCCTGACGAGGACGGAAATATTCCAGGTTACGTACACAATTCTCTCCAGCGGCAATTCGCTGCCGGAACCCGTGGTGTTGGGTGAGGGAGGCCGTAGAATTCCGGATAGTGTTATCGAGGATGATGTGAATGGTTACGCCAGTAAGGGCGGCGAATTTGACCCTGCCCGGGACGGTTTGGATTTTTACGAAAGCCTGGAGGGCATGCGCGTTCAGGTGAACGCTGCCCTGGCAGTTTCTTCCACCTCTTCTTATAAAGAGGTCGCTGTTGTAGCGGACATGGGAAAAAATGCCGGCCTATTATCCCCCAGGAGTGTGCTCATCCTGCGGAAAGACGACGCCAACCCGGAACGCATCCTTCTGGACGACACATTCATCAACATGCCCGCCATTCGCACCGGCGCGCGGTTTACAGAGCCTATTATCGGGATCATCGATTACAGTTTTGGCAATTTCAAGCTGCAGCCCACCCAAAAATTGCGTTTTGAGCAGGGAAATAACCCACCGGAGGCCGTCACATACGAGCTCTCAGAGGATGAATTGGCTTTCGCGACGTATAACGTGGCCAATTTTGACCCGATGGTCTCGCCTGAAAGGCTGGAAGCGCTGGCGGAACAAATTGTTTTTATTCTGCGCAGTCCGGACATCCTGGCTCTGCAGGAAATCCAGGATGATGACGGCGAGCTTGATTCCGCGCAGACTTCCGCTGCCGGAAACATCAACAGGCTGCTCCAGACAGTACAACAGGTTGGTGGGCCGGTTTACAAAGCGCTCTCAATTGACCCGCTGAGGAACGCGGACGGCGGAGCGACCGGAGGCAATATCCGGGTTGTGCTGCTCTACAGGGAGGACAGAGGGTTAAGCCTGGCTGCCGCCCCGGCTGGGGATGCCAGCAGCGCCAATCAGGTTCTGAAGAAAGACGGAAAGCCTATGCTCTCACTCAATCCGGGCCGGGTCAACCCGCAAGCATATGCCTTCCGGGACAGCCGCAAACCGCTCAGCGCGCAATTCAGCTTCCAGGGCCGGGATATTTTCGTCATCGCCTGCCACTTCAATTCCAAAGGCGAGGACGGCCCGCTCTATGGCGACCAACAGCCGCCGCAGCTCGTCAGCGAACGCCAGCGCATGGAACAGGCGCGCGAGATCAACGAATTTGTAGCGCAAATTATCGGTATCAATCCAGAGGCGTATGTCGTAGTACTGGGCGACCTGAATGATTTCCCGTGGAGCCCGCCGATTATGAAGCTTCAGGATGGCGCGTTGGCAAACCTGATCACACTGCTTCCGGAGCAAGACCGCTACACATACAACCATGAGGGCAACGGCCAGGTGTTGGATCAAATCCTGGTCAGCCTTCCTTGCTTAAGCCTGGTCAGTCACTTTGACAATGTGCACATCAATTCTGAAGCGCTGCCCGACGCGCGGGTGAGCGACCATGACCCGGTATATGCTGTGCTTAAGGTCGAGTGATGAAAAGCAAGTCAGCCTGGTTGATTAGCATATTTGGCATAATACCCTTGATATGTTCCACGAATGCGTGTAGCTATCCGACAAATAAGGCGGAATTCCCCTTGCCGGGTGATGTTTCTCCGGAATTAAGCAGTAAGGAAGACGCTCCAACGGCAGCAGCCGAAACCACAGTTCCGACGGAGACTGCTGCTGCGGAGAAACCGGCCGAAGCAGATGTGCGGGTCATAAAGCTGCCCGCGCCATATGACGATGCCCGGATGGAATTTTCCGGGATGGCCTGGCTGGGAGACAAACTGGTGCTTCTGCCGCAATACCCTCGCCGCCTGGGAGAGGACGGCAGCGGCTTCATCGTGACCATCCAAAAGGAAGACATCCTCGCGTACCTGGGCGGGGAGAGCATGGAACCCATCGAAACCGGGCTTATTGCCTTTGATGACGGTGGACTTTCTGAAAGCCTGGAAGGGTTTGAGGGTTTCGAGGCGCTTGCGTTCCTGGGAGAAAAAGTCTTCTTGACGATTGAGACGAGCGGCGGCAGCCCGATGATGGGCTACCTTGTTTCCGGAGTGGTGGATGAGGAACGCCAATCCATCCGCCTGGAGGCGGAGGGTATTGTTCCGTTGGTACCGCAGACGGATTTCCGGAATGCCAGCGATGAAGCGCTTGTGGTCGCGAATGAACAGCTCTTCACCTTTTTCGAGGACAACGGCAGCGCAGTCAACCCGAATTCTTACGCACATGTTTTCGACACCGCTCTCAGCCCACAGCCTCAAACTGATTTTCCGGCGATTGAATATCGGGTCACGGACGCGACCGAATCGCAGGCGGACGGCAGCTTTTGGGTTATGAATTATTTTTACCCGGGCGATGCGCATCTAAAGGCGGAGGTCGACCCGATTGCCCAAAGGTTCGGGGAAGGCTTGTCGCACAGACGCTCCGATCGCGTCGAACGCATTCTCCGCTTGCAATTGGAAAACGGACAGATCCGCATGGCAGACGAAGCGCCGCTTTACCTGAGTCTGACCCCGGATGGAAGTTCCCGCAACTGGGAAGGCCTGGTACGGCTGGACGAACTGGGGTTCCTGGCTGTCACGGATAGTTTTCCAGAGACAATTCTGGGTTTCATCCCGGATTTAAGATAGAATTCGCAGGGAAAGGCCAATGTTAACCTTTTTATAACCCACAGATAAAAAAAAACCTGTAAAATAAAGAGGATGTTGGCAATCAACCCCGAATGCACAATGGCTGTTGGAGGTTTCGTTGGCTGAGAATACCGCAGTGCGCCAGACCCGCCGGAAGACCCTGAAGCTTATCAAGCTGCAGGAACAACTCACCGGTTATCTTTTTATCCTCCCCGCTCTGATCATCATTTTGATTTTTGGCATATTCCCGATTGGTTATTCCATTTACATGAGTCTGTTTAACTGGCAGGTCACCAAGGGGCCCTTCATCGGCGATAAGAATTACCTGCTCATCTTTGGTTCCTGGTGGAATCTACTGGTATTACTGGCAGGTTTGGGGTTGATTATTCTCGGTTCGATTGTGTGGGGAAAAGGCTTCCAGTCTCTCAGTAACGGTCAGAAGCTGGCCCACATCGCGGGTTCGCTCGTCCTCATCCTCGGCGGCGTGATTTTTGTGACCGGATGGGGAATGATGTACGAAACCGGGAACAAGGATTTCCTCAACTCCCTGATTGTGACCGTGTATTACGCGCTGGGGACGGTTCCTGCGGAGATTATTCTTGGGCTTGTACTGGCGTACATCCTCTATCAGGATATCGTCGGCAAGGAGGCTTTCCGGATTATCTACTTCCTGCCGTATATCACCCCTTCCATCAGTACCGCGGTCGTTTTCCAAATCATCTTCTCCAGCCGGGAGACCTCGCTGGCCAACAGCTTGATAGGCTTTTTTGGCATAGACCCTTTGAAATGGCGCTTTGAGCCCAGACCCGTGCTTAAGCTGCTGGGTTTCAACGTTAGCGGACTGGCTGGAGGACCCAGCCTGGCGCTGGTTACCATCATCATTTTCGGCATCTGGTCGTTCGTGGGCTACAACACCGTCATCTTCCTCTCGGGGCTTGGAAACATCCCCAAGGAAATTTACGAGGCAGCCGAAATTGACGGCGGCAGCAAATGGGACCGCTTCTGGCACATTACCATCCCGATGATTTCACCGGTGACTTTTTACCTGACGCTCATTGGTTTCATCGGTACTTTCAAAGCCTTCAACCACCTTTACGTCATGCGCACGCCCAGCGCGCAGAATACGGTGATTACCACCAGCTTGCTGGTATTTGACCGCTTCTACAAAGCAAACCAGTACGGGGTAGCCACCGCGCAAGCCATCGTGCTTTTCATCGTCATCCTTGGGCTCACTTTGGCTCAGAACAAGATTATGGGAGAGCGGGTTTTCTATGGATAATTCTGCGGGAATGCAAAAACCCAAAAAAGAAATAAAGGAAAACCACGCCGGCAGAATCCTCGGGAAGGTCCTCCTGTATCTCATCCTGTTGATAGGCGCGGCCATATTTATCTTCCCATTTTTCTGGATGATTTCCAATTCCCTGATGACCCTCGGCGAGACGATTACGCGCCAACTGGTCCCCAAAGTTCCCCAGTGGGTGAATTACAAGGAAGCCTGGGATCAGGCTAATTTTTCCAAGTACTTCATGAACAGTGTTTTGGTGACACTGGGAACCTTAGCTGGCTTGCTTTTCACCTCGGTTCTGGCGGGTTATGCCTTTGGCCGGATAGACTTTAAGGGCAAAGACATCCTGTTCGGCCTCTTCCTGGCGACCATGATGATTCCGGAGTCCGTGACGCTCATCCCGAATTACCTGCTCATCCGCGGCACGATTATCCCTTTACCGGGCGGCACCTGGATTAACACCTACTGGGCGCTCACAGTGCCGTTCATGGCAAATGCGTTCAGTATTTTCCTGCTGAGGCAATTTTTCGCGCAGATTCCGGATGAGTTGTGGGACGCGGCCCGCATGGACGGCTGCGACCATCTGCGTTTTCTCATCCAAATCGTGATGCCAATCAGCAAGGCGCCCATCATGACCGTGCTCCTCTTTGGTTTCACGGCTTCGTGGAACGCATTCCAGTGGCCGCTGCTGGTTACCACGCGGGATACCTGGCGACCGCTCATGGTTGGCTTGTACGGATTTGTGCAGGAAGCCGGTCCCTATACCCATTGGTTGATGGCTGGGGCGGTGATTACGATTATTCCGATCCTGCTTGTGTACTTCCTGACTCAGAAACAATTTACTCAAGGAATTGCCACAACGGGTTTAAAAGGTTAGGATATAATCAACTTTGGATATTCCGAAGGTATTCTCTCAACCTTCGATATCGTAACGCTCAAATTAATCAGGTTCAAAATGGAGGTTTTGAAAAATGAGAAGAACGAGTGTTTTGTTAGTGGCGATCGTCCTGATTGCCTCACTGGTGCTGGGCGCTTGCGCCAAAGCAACAGAAGCTCCCGTCGTGACCGAAGCCCCGACCGAGGCTCCCGTCGTGACCGAAGCCCCGACCGAAGCTCCTACCGAAGCTCCGACGGAAGTTGATCCCTGGGCGGACGTTGTTCCCGCCAAGGAAATTGTTTGGTGGCATCAACACACTGGTGAAGCCCGCGAAGCCGCGATTGCCAAGATTGTTTCCGACTTCAACAGTACCAATGAATACGGTATCACCGTCACCGCTGAATATGCCGGCAGCTATGGCGACATCTTCAACAAGATGCTCCCCATCCTGAACACCCCCGATGTCCCTGATGTGGTGGTTGGCTATCAGAATCAGGTCGCGACTTATCAACTGGCGAATGCCATGTTCGATATGAACGAACTGATCAATCACCCCAAGTACGGTCTGACCAAAGAAGAACAGGATGACTTCTTCCCTGGTTTCTTTGCCCAGGACGTGCTCTCCCTGTTTAACAATCAGCGCCTGGGCCTGGCCCCCAACCGCTCCATGGAAGTTATGTATTACAACATGGACTGGCTGAAGGAACTCGGCTACGACGCGCCGCCTACCACCCCCGAGCAGTTCAAAGAGATGGCATGCAAAGCTTCCACGACCCCATTCAGCGGTGCCACTGAAGGCGCAGCTTCCCCCGTGGGTTACGAGCTGAGCATCGATACTTCCCGCTTTGCCAGCTGGACCTTCGCGTTCGGCGGCGATATGTTCGACTACACCACCAATCAGTTCACCCTGAACAGCGACGCCGCAGTGCAGGCCTGGACGTTCATCCAGAGCCTGTTCGCGGAAGGCTGCGCCCGCCTTGTGACTGAAAACTACGGTGATCAGACCGATTTCGGCAACGGTACGCTGCTCTTCTCCGTTGGTTCTTCCTCCGGTCTGCCTTTCTACGGCGACGCTGTTGAAGCTGACGGCACCCCCTTCGATTGGTCTGTTGGCGCAATCCCCCACACCACCGCGGATCCTGTGCAGAACGTTTATGGCGCTTCCGTCTCCATCCCCAAATCCACTCCCGAACGCGAACTGGCTGCCTGGCTGTTTGTCAAGTACTACACCAGCGCCGATGTGAACGCCGAATGGGCCAAAGCCTCCGGTTACTTCCCGGTGAAACAGTCTGTTGCCGCCAAGTTCCAGGATGTTTTCGATGCGGATCCCGCCTACAAGACCGCCTTCGACCTGCTGAAATTCGGCAAGTTCGAGCCCCCCGTGCCTGGCTATGACTTCGTCCGTGACAACGTGATTGAACCTGTAATGACCAGCATCGTGGACGATCCAACAGCGGACGTCAAAGCCCTGCTCGATCAGGCCACCATCGACGCGAACGCAATCCTCGCTGAGCAGATGGCTCAGATCAAGTAAGTTTTCACCAAAAGTCCGTACAAACCCCTCAGTTTCCCCTGGGGGGTTTTCTTTTGTGCTATACTGACGGTACCGGGGATGCCAGGTCTCGACGGGAGAAGCTGGTTCCGGATTGCGAGCCGAGAGGTACCGACCTCGATAAATCAGTACAAACAACAAGTGCCAAAAGCACAAACTACGCTACCCTCCCCCTCGCTGCATAAGCGGGAGAGAAGTAGCTGACCTCCAGAAGTGAGGTCACGTCTCCTGAGGCCGTCTTTCCGGCCGGAATCAGTCAAGGCGTCATAAAAGCCGGAACGCTGCCAGGTTTGCCGTGAACCTGGCCTAAGAGGGCTCTAGGGCTCAAGCGGATGGTCTGCGGAAAGTTTGGTCAGTTGATCTTTACGCGGATGAAAATGAATAACTGACTACGCTCGTAGAGATTCGAGAGCCTAATCTTTCGGACGCGGGTTCGACTCCCGCCATCTCCACCTGAAGGGGCTGTCCCAAAAAACGGACAGCCCTTTTTGATTTCCCACTTTATACGCGTTAGTTTGGAAGTGCGCGGATTTGCGCCATCAAAACGAGGCCTAAACTCCGCACTTTGGGCTGTCCCAAAAAAATCCGTTCTTTTTGGACAGCCTCTTGTGTTCTGCGCTATTCTCTTTTAGGTTATCGGAAATACCTGCCGGTCAGCAAATCATCCAATGTTCAGGCAATCATGGCTCGCAGCGCCGCTTCATCGAGGATGGGAATCCCCAATTCCAGCGCTTTGGTATATTTTGAGCCCGGATTTTCCCCAAGCAGCAGATAGCTTGTCTTTTTGCTCACCGCCGAGCTGACAGTTCCGCCATTTTTCAGGATTAATTGTTCCGCCTGCTCCCGGCTGAGCGTTGGCAGCGTGCCTGTGATGACAAAGCTGAGCCCTGTCAAGGCTTGCGCCGCAGATTCCTGAGCGGTCTCTTGTTCTTGCGGCCAAAGTCCATTTTCGTGCAATTTTTGCAGCAGTTCCTGATTGTGCTTTTGGGCGAACCAGCCGGAGATGGACGCGGCGATATTAGGGCCGATGCCTTCCAGGCTGGTCAGTTCCTCCTGACTCGCGCGGCTGAGCGCGTCCAGACTGTGAAAGGTGCGGGCCAGTTTGCGGGCGGCCACCTCGCCGACGCCGTGAATTCCCAGGCCGATAATCAGGCGCTCAAGCGACTGTCGCTTGGAAGCTTCAATCGCCTGCAGCAGATTATCCGCTTTTTTTTCGCCAAACTTCTCGAGGCGCAGGAGTTCTTCGCGCTTGAGCGTGTACAGGTCAGCGGCAGAGCGCACCAGACCGCTTTCGACAAGCTGGGCAACAATCTGCGAGCCAAGCCCGGAGATATCCAGTGCGCCGCGGGAGGCAAAATTTTCTACATTTCTGACCAATTGTGCCGGGCAGCTGCTGTTCACGCAGTAGTAGGCCACTTCCTCGGGCACCTTCTGGATCGGAGACCCGCAGGAAGGACATCGGGTCGGAATTTCGTAAGCTCTCTCTGCACCGCTGCGTTTTTCCGGCAGAGGTCCAAGGATGTATGGGATGACTTCGCCAGCGCGCTTCAGCAGCACCTGATCACCGATGCGAATGTCTTTCTCGCGGATGAAATCGAAGTTGTGCAGGGTCGCCTGGCGCACAATCACGCCGCCGATACTAACCGGCTTGAGCACGGCCAGCGGGGTGAGCACGCCGGTCCTGCCGACGTTGACCTGGATATCCAGCAGAGTTGTCTCGACCTCCTGCCCGGGATATTTGAAAGCCAGCGCGCCGCGCGGGTCTTTCCCGGAAAAACCAAGTCGGCGCGCAAGGGCTTGATTGTTCACCTTGATGACAATGCCGTCAGCATCGTAAGGCCAGGTGTGGCGGGCTGCGGCTTGCGCTTCGCAGATTTGCACTGCCTGTTCGATGTTATCCGCGTGCCAGCGTAAAGGATTGACCGGGAAACCCAGCTCTTTCAGGTAATCCAGGATGCCGCTTTGGGTATCGGGGATCTCCTCGGATGACTCGAGGATCTGGTAGACAAAAATCTTTAGCGGCCGTCTGGCTGTAACGGCCGGGTCCAGCTGGCGTAAGGAGCCCGCCGCGGTGTTGCGCGGGTTGAGGTAAGTTTTTTCACCGCGCTGCTCCAGCTCGGCGTTCAGGCGGGCAAAATCCTCTTTGAAGATGATTGCTTCACCGCGTACTACCAGACGGGCGGGTGCGGGCGCGGAGCCCGAGACCGGAATGCGCAGCGGTATCATGGGAACCGTCTTCAGGTTTTCGGTGATATCCTCACCGACCAACCCATCCCCGCGCGTGGCGCCGAGGGTAAAGCGGCCGTCCACGTAGGTCAGCACCACGGTGAGGCCGTCGAGCTTGGGTTCCAACACGTAATCCGCGTCGGCAACAGCAGGGTCAAGGCGCGCGATGCGCTCATACCAGTCCAGCGTGTCCTGCCGGCCGAAGCCGTTCGCCAGGCTCAGCACAGCGGTCGGGTGTTCCACCTTGCGGAATTTATCCAGCGGCTGCCCGCCGCTGCGCTGGGTGGGGGAATCGGGCGTGATCAGTTCGGGGTGCGCGCTTTCAAGCTCCTTCAAGCGCTTATAAAGCTGGTCATATTCGTAATCGCTGATCACGGGGGCGTCCAGCGTGTGATACAGGTAGTTGTGGTAATGCAGCTGCTCGCGGAGAGTTTCAATCTGTTTTTGAAGTTCCTCATCACCCATGGCGACCTCTGAATTTCATAGTGAGAGCGAAGATTGGGGCAAATACGCTGACAGAAACCGGTTCGAAAAATGTTCCCGGTGAGATTCGAACTCACATGACCGGCTTCGGAGGCCGATGCCTTCTCCATTAGGCCACGGGAACAGTCTGCATATTATACCTAATAAATAAATCCGCGCCCGGCAGGTTGCGCTCAATAACGCAGAGCTTGAATCATTTCGGGGTATCTCGTTACGATCTCGGGGTGCTTCGTGAATCCCACCAGCGGCGTTTCAGGCCTCACCGGCACAATGTGGAAATGCAGATGGAATACGCTCTGGCGGGCAAAACGGCCGGAATTGTTGAACAGGTGCATATTCTCAATCCCCAGTTTTTCCTGATACAAGCGCACGACCTGCTTAATCGCTGAACTGGTTTGCCAAAGCACGTCCTCCGGGACGCTGAACAAATCCCGGTAGTGAGCTTTGGGGATGACCAGGGTGTGATACTCCAGCAGCGGCTCCAGGTCCAGGAAAGCCAGAGCGTGTTCAGTCTCCAAAACCTTCCAGCAAGGGACTTCGCCTCTGGCAATACGGCAAAAAATACAGTTATCCATTGTTTTCCCCTTCGGTGGAATTAAAGGTCATACCTGTCCGACAGACCTGGTAGGTGCCCGGCGCCAATCCCAACAAAGACAGCAGTTCATCCGGGCGGCCGTTCGCTTCGGGTGTGGACTTCATCTCAAGCAGCAGGTCCGCGCTGTCGACGGTTTCCTGCCAGCGCGCGGAAAGCAAGAGCTGCTTGAGGTCGGCTGTCTTGGCGCGGCGTGAAAAGGGTATGGTCTCCTGTGCAAGCAGCGCCGTAAGCTTTTCCGCAAGCTCGTTGGTATCCAAAGGAGGTTGAAAAGTAACCCGATATCGCGAGCTTTGCAGACTTGCTTGCAGGCTGGGCAGGTCGTTAGGGACAAATTTCACCTGCCTGATGTGGATATCCGCGGGCAGCGCCGCGCTGAAGCGCTGTTCGATTACGGCATGGTCAAGCGGCGCGTCAAGCCAGAAATCCAGCAGTTCCGCTTCGGACGAAAAACCCAGCGGAAGCGCGCTGGCCAGATTGAGGCGGACTTTCGGGTTGAAGCCCTGGCTGTAACGTAAAGGCAGCCCCGAGCGGCGCAGCGCCCGTTCAAAGAGCCGCTGCAGGTCCAGGTGTCCGGTAAAGCGCAGGTCGCCGCCTTTTGCGAAACAAACACGGACGCGAATTGGCTGTGTGTCTGTCACGGGCACCCCCAATATACTTCTTCTTCTGAGGGTTTCAGGCTGCCAAAAGTATCCAGGATGCCGCAGTTAAAGCAGTTATTCCGGCAGTCTTCGCGGGTTTTGCCGGCCTGGCTCAGGCGCAGGTCGGTCAGGAGGAAACGCTTGCTGACGCCGGTGGAGATGTGGTCCCACGGCAGGATTTCATCCAGGCTGCGCTGTCTTTTGGTGTAGAAATCCGGGTCCAGGCCGCAAGTTTCGAAAGCCGACAGCCAGGCGGAGAGGTTGAAGCGTTCCGTCCAGGCGTCCAACTTCGCGCCGTTTTTCCAGGCTTGCAGGATGACCGCCCCCAGTCGTCTGTCCCCACGTGAGAGCCAGCTTTCCAGCAGGGTGGAGTCCGGCGGGTTATAGGTCATTTTGATATCCGACTTGCGCGTACCATCTTTGAGCAAATCAATCTTGGCTTGCAAGGACTGCGCGTCTTCGATGGAATACCATTGGAAGGGGGTATGCGGCTTGGGGATGAAAGTTGCGATGCCGAGGTGAATCCGGACGCGGTTGCCTTTGAGAGACTTGCCAATTCCCTTAATTTTGCGCGCAAGGTCCAGGATAGCCTGCACGTCTTCCATTGTTTCCTGAGGCAGCCCAATCATAAAGTACAGCTTCAGGCTTAGCCAGCCGTGCGCGAAGATGGTGCGGGCTGTTTCCAGGATGACTTCTTCATCCAGAGGCTTGTTGATAATCGCGCGCATGCGCTCGGTCGCTGCCTCCGGAGCCAGCGTGAAGCCGCCGCCAGGGCGCAGGTTTTTCAGTTCGTCCATCAGGTCGACAGAAAACGAGGCGATGCGCAGAGATGGAAGGTTCACCTGCACCCGTTGGTCCTTGAATTTCTCGTACACGCCGCGTATGATTTCCAAAATGCGCGTGTGGTCGGAGGAGGAGAGCGAGAGCAAACCAATTTGTTCGCAGCCTGTGGCGGAAAGCCCGGCCTGCATTGCCTGCAGGATTTCGTCCGGTGCGCGTTCGCGTACAGGCCGGTTTACCATGCCAGCATGGCAAAAGCGGCAGCCGCGCGTACAGCCGCGCATAATTTCCACGGATATGCGGTCGTGTACGGTTTCCACGTTTGGGACCAGAAAGCGCGTGGTGGCCGGCGGGAGTTTGGCAACAATGCGTTTTTGAACTGGCAGCGCGGCGCCTTGCATCCGCGGGGATACATGGGCAATGCTGCCGTCGTCCAAATATGTCACTTCATAAAAGCCGGGGACGTACACGCCTGGAATGCGAGCTAAAGCTTTTAGCAATTCTTCCCGAGGACCGTGCCAGCGCTTCCACTCCTGATAGGCTCGCGTGATGTCCAGGATCAGATCTTCGCCTTCACCGATCGCGAACGCGTCAATGAAATCGGCCATCGGTTCCGGGTTGTAACAGGCTTGTCCGCCGGCGATCACCAGGGGATCTTCCGCGCCGCGCTCGCTGGAGAGCAGGGGAAGACCGGAGAGGTCCAGAATATTGAGCACATTCGTATAGATTTGCTCATATGGGAGGGTAAAACCGAGGATGTCGAACTTATTCAGAGGCGTTTTGGATTCCAGGGAGAACAACGGCAGTCCGCTTTCCCGCAGTTGCGTTTCCATGTCCACCCAGGGGGCGTAGGCGCGTTCCGCCAGAACGTCCGGCTGCTGGTTGAGGACGTCGTAGAGAATTGCCAGACCGAGGTTAGGCTGACCGATGTCATAGATATCCGGAAAAACCAGCGCGACATGGGTCTCGATGCTGTGCCAGGATTTTCGCACCTGATTGTGCTCACCGCCAACGTAGCGGCCGGGTTTTTCCACCCGAAAGAGGATGCTCTCCAGGCGGCTGTCAATGGTAGATTTTTGTGGTGCGGCCATCAGGAGTCCTTTCCCTCGTAGGCTTTGCCGGCCGCGACCGGATTTACCAGGCTGCCGATGCCGTCGATGAAGATGGACACGACATCCCCGGGGCTCAGCCTGCCGACGCCGGCGGGCGTGCCCGTGAGGATGATATCTCCGGGGAGCAGGGTCATGATGGAGGATGCGTACAGGATGAGCTGTTCGATGTTGAAGAGCATGTCGCGCGTGGAAGCCATCTGGCGGAGAATCTCATTTACCCGGCAGGTAATCAGCGCGTCGGCTGGGTTGAATTCCGTTTCAATCCAGGGTCCTAATGGACAAAAAGTGTCGAAACCTTTGGCACGGGTCCATTGGCCGTCCCGCTGCTGCAGGTCGCGAGCGGTGACGTCGTTCGCGATGGTGTAGCCAAAGATTGCTTCCCGGACAGCTTCCGGGCGCAGCCAGCGCGATTTTTTCTTGATTACGACCGCGAGTTCCGCTTCGTGTTCCACGCGTTCCGATTGTGGCGGCAGGACGATTGGATCGCCGCTGCGGATGAGCGTGGAAGGCGGTTTGAGGAAGAGCAACGGGATTTCAGGCGGGGTTTGGTTCATCTCGCGGATATGTTCTTCGTAGTTGCGTCCCACAGCAAGGATTTTGGACGGCAGACAAGGGACCAGCAATTTGACCTGTGAGAGGGAAAACTCCGGGTCATAGCGGCGGAATTCACCGTAGGGGTCGCCCTGGATGAGGCCGACTTTATCCTCATCGATCCAGCCGTATGCGGGCGGGGTATATTTTGTTTCAAAGCGCACGATTTTCATTTTTTGTGTATAATTTCTTATCTCGGGCGGATAGCTCAGTTGGTTAGAGCGCATCTTTTACACAGATGAGGTCGCAGGTTCGAGCCCTGTTCTGCCCATATTTTTGTTTAACCTCGTTATTATACCAACACCGGGCAAGACCTGCCCGTAAAGCTGCTCAGGCACCGAAATTATCCCTCACTCAGAAGTTCTGTGTCTTCCTCCAGCGCAAGATATTCGCTGGAAAGGTATTCTTCCAGGCTGGCGGGCTCCGAAGGGCGGTTGCAAAAACTGCGGTAAATGCAAGTGCGGCAGCGCTGGACGTCCGCGGTCTTTTGAAAGTCTTGCGGCGCGCCGGCTTTTATCCTGGAAACGAGCGCACTAATCTCGGATTGGTATGCATTCAGCTTTGCGCGGCTGTATTCCAGCACAACAGGCTGTTCAGGCTCTGTAACTTCCCAATACACCATACGCAAATGCCGCTCAGCGCTGTCGGCAGAGCGCGCAGGCTGTAAACTCAGGACCAGAGGAAACACTTTGCTCTGCATTTGTGCTTCCAGCCACATTTTGGAGGGTTTCCTCCGCGAGCTTTTCCAGTCATAGATCGTGTAGACCTCGCCAGTCTGCCGCAGAAGGTCGTACTTGGCGCTGAGGATCAATCCCTCCAGGTTGGCTGTCAGCGTGTATTCAGGGAAGAGCTTTCCTGAGAGGTCTTTGAAGATTGTGCGCGTAAACAGGTCAAACCAATGTCCGACGCGAGGGTCCGGATCATTTTCCGCGCTCAAGGTCAAATCGCTGGCAGGCAAACCCAGCAGCAGCTGGTGCACCAGCTGGTGGAAGCGCGAACCTGCCTGTCGGTCGCGTTCGAAAGAGAGCATATCCGTTGTAGCTGGAGCCGGCCAAAGAAAATGCTCGATATACCGCAAGTAGAACTGATATTTGCAGTTCACATATGCTTGCAGGTTGGATTGCGTGAAGGTGAACTTTTCAGGGAGTAAGCTGGTCATTCTTCTTCCTCTCAAGGTATGCACGCATCGCTCGAACTGCCAGCGCTTCGCTTTGCTTCTTATCCAGGCCGGTGTTGAATGAGATGGTCAGGGAACGCCTTGCGCGCGTAATGCCGACATATAACAAACGCAGACGGTCGCGCACGCTATCCGCGCGCTGCGCGGATTTATTGCTGGCATCCACAAAGATACCCTCCGCCAACGCGCGCAGTTGGGCGACCAATTCCGCCTGCATATTCATCCTGCCGCGTAAGAAGTGTTTCTCGCCGTGCTGGCGTTCTTCTTCCTTGCCCGTCGGGAAATCATAGGTGTTGGCAGAGCTGATGTAGACCTTATCCCATTCCAACCCCTTGGCTTTGTGGAGGGTCGCAACGACAACCTGCCCCCGGTAAGCCTCGGGATCAAAGCCTTCACCCTCGGCTGAAAGCCGTGCAATTCTGCGTTCGTTTTTCGCGATAGCGAGAAGTTCTGCATTCAACGCGGCGAGCGTCCAGTCCGGATGGAGATCCTGCAGCTCCCGCAGCAACAGCGCCATGTTGTGTACGGAAGCCAATTCAAGGTTGTCGAGCTCCAGGTCCATGACGGATGCTAAGATGAACTGGTCCGGCTGCAGGTGCGCGGCAAGATGCCACTTGCGGGCGACGTCCCGAAAGCTACTCAGCTCTGAAAGAACTTGCGCTGAAGTACCGCCTGCTTCAAGCTGGCGCAGCCAATCTGTGCTTCCGGTCGGATAGAGGTAATCTTCAATGTGCTCACACTTTTTGATGAGGTCTGAACAATGCTTCACCAGCATCCAGCTCTCTTCATCCGCGCGCTCTTCCCGCCGGGATGCCTGATAAGCCAGGGCAAGCGCGGCTGGGTCCTCCGGGCGAATGACGCAGGAAAGCAAGCGGCTCACAAGCCCAGCCGTAGCCCGCGTGTTTTGCGGCATGGCAGTCAGCGCATCGGTCACGGGGATGTTGTGTTCCTTGAGCGCTTTGATAATTTCACTCACGCGTTTGTTCAGCAAGGCGAGTACTGCCACAGTCGTGTCCGGGTAACGCTCCAGCCAATCCCGGGTAGATTTGGCGAGGAATTCCAGTTCCAGGTCCGGAGAAACCTGACGATGGTCCACTTCAACCGCAGGCGGGAGCGGACTGGGGTTTGGCTGCGGGTCATCAGGCCTGGTTGGCTCAATCAACGGAAGGGTTAATGCTTCGCGCGCGTCCGCAACCGGATGCTGCGTGCGGGTCCAGTCATTAAAAAAGTTGGCGAGCTCAATAATCTCCAGGCAGGAACGGCCGGATTCCGGCAGCGGTTCGCTGCGCACACCCGCTTCCTTGAGGAAGGATTTCAGCAGGTTGGGGTTTGCGGTGGTAAAGCTCTGGTAAATGGCTTGATTCGGGTCGCCAACCCGCACCCAGTTGCCATCCGTGCCAACAATTGTCCGAAGGATTTTCTCCTGCAGAAGGCTCGAATCCTGAGCCTCGTCTTCCAGGATGTACGGCCAGCGGTAGCGCAGTAATTCGGTCAGGCTCGGATCTTCCTGCAGGCATTGGTATGCCAGCCGGATGAGGTCGGAAAAGTCGACAGCCGCGCGGTACTGCAGCGCGCTGTGGTAGTCGCGATAAATTTCCAGTCCCATCCGCATCAACGGATCCGTCTTGAGGTAAGAAGCCGAGAGCAGCTGCTGGAGCTTAGTTGGGGTGAGCTGATGATCTTTCGCCTCCTTGATGAACGCCGAAGCCGTTTGCTTGACCAAATCCGGCAAATCCTTTTGCCTGATTTGGTCCAGTTTCCTGGGCTCCAGGTCATCGCGAAGAAAGTCATCCAGGATATCCGCGTTGTTCCTATACCAGGTCGCGGTACAGCTGCTCAGGATCGAATCGGTGTCCGCTTCGCTTAGGATTTGAAATTCATTTGGCAATCCCGCCAGCTCTGGCCGCTCCCGGATGATATCGTTTGCCAGGCCGTGCAATGTGCGCACCCGGTATCCCAGGCTGGAGAGCATCCCGCGTTCCAGCAGCAGGCTGCTAATCCGGTTGGCGAAAACATCTGCTGCAGAATTGGAAAAAGTAACAATGAGGATTTCCTGGTCGGGCTGGAGCTCCATTTCCGCCACAAGCTTCACCGCCAGACGGGAGAGCGTCCAGGTCTTACCGCTGCCGGGAACCGCGGAGATTCCCATTTTCCCGGCACGGTAGCTGAGGATGCGTTTCTGGGAGTCGCGCAGCCGCTGGTCAGGCATTGCCGGCGTCCTTTGCTGCCTGGCGGAGCAAGCCTTGAATCTTCATCAGGAGCAAGCCTTTTTCTTCCTGCCCGCTCTGACCAAATTCGCTCATTCCCAGAATGACGCCTTTGTGGCAGCGGCTGAGTAAGCCTTCGAGAACGCTGTCCAGGAGCGCAAGGCTTACGTCTTTCTCTTCTTCGGTTGTCCATTTCCTGCCGGGCTCCCATTCCCGGCTGAGCACGTAGGGCTGCGTGAGAGGCTGTTCAAGGCGCTCATACCAACCCGCGCTGCCGACGCTTAACCAAACCTGGTAATCCACGGTTCTGCCGGAACTGAGAAAGGTAAGCGCGGGCGTGATTAATACGCGTCCGTCATCCTCCAGATCCCAGTCACGCAAGTATTGCGCGGAAATCACGCCGTCGAGAATGCTGCGGGTAAAATCCCGGTTCACCTGATTTTGCCCGCCCAATTGAGCCGGGCCCAGTGAAAGCCTGAATTTCCGGAATGACTCCATCAGAACAGCGGTGGCTTGTGCCGCGCTGAGGTTCTGGTAAAAGCCAAAACCATCCTGTGTCATCAGCTCACCGAACAAACGGCTGAGGAAAAGGTCCAAAGGTTCATCCTGCGCGGCTTTTTGCAGCCACAGCCGCAGCGTGTCGTAACGCAGCACAAGTTCATCCGAAATCCTTCCGCTGAGCTGGACGGAAGCGGCTGAAAATGGAAGCAGCGCAAAGTCTTGCCCACCTGTCAGATATAATTCGGAGCGGATAAGCTGCGCGCGCACGAGGTCCAGGCCGGAGATACTGGCGGATAACGCGCTGGTAATCCTGTTCGGGTCCGGAGCTGGCGTCCAGGTCGGGTGGGCGAGCTGCGTCAGCGTAATCAGCTGCTGGATGACCGGATTTTCCAGCAATGGAGTGGAAGGCCGAAGTAGCCGTGAGGGAATGCCGGCAGCGCTGAGCTCCTGTTGAATGGCAAAGCCCATCGCGTTGGATAGGTAAGGCGCCAGCACCGCAATCTGACCGGCTGGTGTGCCCGCCTGTATCAAGCTGCTGAGCGCTTCAGCGCTTTGTGTTAACATTTCAGGGAAAAAACGCGCGGGTTTCTCCGGCAGATGCAGGGCTTGCATCAAGTCGGCCTGTTTTATCGGCTGCTTATTCCTCGGCTTTCCCTGAAAAGCACGTTTGAGTGCCTGCATCTTCGCCGTTGGCTGCTGCGTGTGAAAGACTGCTGTCCGCAGAGTGTGTTGTTCCAGGCGCAGCGCTGAGGCGGGGTCAGCGCCAAGGATGCGGCGGTAGCCTGCGTTCTCGTCGAATATCAGCAGCGCGCTCTGAAAGCCTGGCAACCATTCCGAGATGATATCGTGCACGTAAGGCGGATCTTCCTCGATGTTGTCATAGACCAGGTGTTGGTAGCTGCTTTTCAAGAAGCGCTGGCAAAGTTCTTCCTCCCAGACAAAATGGCGGAACAGCTCCACCTGGAGAGAGTAATCGAGCAGGTTGTTCTCCAGACAAAATTCGCGGAACGCGCTGGCGGCGGTCTGGACGTCCTGATAAACATTCAGCTGCGCCGGACTGCCGGTCCAGGCGGAAGAAAGCCGCGCGCAAATTTCCCCGAGGGGGAAGCCAATCAGCGCGGATTTGTTTACGCTGTCGAGAATCTGGCTGAAAAGGCGGTGTTTTGGAAGAGAAACAGAGCTGAACGCGCCGGCGGCGAGCATGGGGTTTACGATTTCGCCCATGGAATACTGGGCAGTTTCCAGCGTCAGGAACTGAGGCGGAGCATATGGACGAGCGAATCCAGCGCGGCTGCCAATTATCGGCCAAAACAATCCTACCATGCGGCGCGCGATGCTGTTCATGGTCGTCAGGTTAACCTTGATGGGATTGTAGGCGGCGCTCTCTTCCAATCCACGCCGAAGGCTGCTGCCCATGACGCGTTGGGGCAAGAGGATCAGCAGGTTTTCATCCGCGCGCTCGGTCAGAAGCCGCCTGAGGCGGTGCAAGGCGGCCGTGGTCTTGCCTGTGCCGGCTGTTCCTCGCAGGAAGAGGCTCTTTTCCAATGGAAGCGCCACCAATTGCGCCTGTTCAGACGACAGTTTCATCCTATATCGACTCTCCGAATTCTCCAGAGAAATGGAATGCGATTCTCCCAAGCGTTCTATACACAATCCCAATTATAAGGCAGGATAAAACTTGAGAGTTCGCAGCGATTGAGGAAATGCCCTGGGCTTCAAAACGGCTTGGTATAATTCAGGCAAGCTCACCACATACCGGAAAGGAAATCTTTCGATGAATTCTTCCCTGAAACCGTTTTTTAACCCTCAGGGCGTCGCGATTTTGGGCGCTTCCAGCAAACCGAATAAACTCAGTTACGGCATTCTGGAGAACCTTCTCAAGTACGGATATCAAGGCGGAATCTATCCGGTGAATCCCAACGCGCAAGAAATCCTGGGTGTCAAGGTCTACCCGGAACTGGCACAGGTGCCTGACCCTGTAGATTTGGCGATGATTGTATTGCCAGTGGGCATGATTCTGGATACGATGCAGGAATGCGCCGACCGCGGGATTAAGGCGGTCATCATCATCACGGGCGGTTTCCGTGAGGTGGGCGGCGAAGGGGCAGAAATTGAACGAAAAACCCTGGAATTCGCCCGCGAACATGGTATGCGCGTCGTTGGTCCCAACTGCGTGGGTACAATGGACATACGCAACGGCTTGAATGCCACCTTCATCAAGGGCATGCCTTCGCGCGGACCGATTGCGTTTATCTCCCAGTCCGGTGCAATTTGTGGTGGGGTGGTGGACCTCATCCTGGAAACGGAAATCGGGTTTTCGCACTTTGCCAGCCTTGGCAACGAAATGGACGTGTCTGAAGCCGATATGCTGGCCTACTTTGGCGACGATCCGGACGTGCGCGTCATAGCAGTCTATCTGGAAGGCGTGCAAGACGGTGAGCGTTTCATCGCGGAAGCCCGGCGGGTATCACGGATTAAGCCCATCGTTATGCTGAAGGCAGGCAGGAACAACGCCGGCGCGCGGGCGGTAAGCTCACACACCGGCTCCCTGGCGGGTTCATACGCGGCTTACCAGGCTGTATTTAAGCAAACCGGCGTAATTGAGGTTGAAACCCTGGCGGAATTGTTCAATGTTGCCTGGGCGCTGGGCACCCAAAAGCTGCCCAAAGGCAAGCGCACGGCCATCACGACCAACGCGGGCGGCGCCGCGGCTCTGCTGGCGGATAATTTGTCCGCGAACGGCGCGGAACTGGCTGAACTTAGCGCGGACACCCAGGCGAAATTGCGCAGCAAACTGAACCCGAGCGCGCAGGTGGCAAACCCGGTGGACATGCTTGGAGGGGCGGAACCCCCGGATTATCTCTGGAGTCTGGAACAAATGATGCGCGATGAGAATGTGGATGTACTTGCGCCTGTGCTGGTGCCCCAGGCGCTGGTGGACCCGCTGGGCGTGGCGCAGGCCTGGGTGAAAGCAGCCTCGCAAACACCGAAGACCATGCTTACCTGCCTGATGGGCGAGCACAGCGTGCGGGAGGCCCGGGCATGCCTGAACAAAGCCGGCGTGCCGGTGTACCAGTACCCCGACCAGATTGGTCCGGTGCTGCGCGCGATGTCCGCGTACGGTGAATATTTACGTAAGCCGGTTTTTATGCCCGTGGAAGCCAAAAAAGCGCACAAAAACACGGTTCGCGCTGTACTCGAGGCTAATTCAGGCAAATTGAGCCTGGGTGAGTTTGAAACCCGCGCTATGCTCGCGGCATACGGAATCACGAATGTGCCAGGCGATTTGGCGGTGAATGGAGAGCAAGCCGTTGAAATTGCGGCGAACATAGGCTTTCCTGTCGCTCTGAAGATTGTGGCGGAGGGCGTGCTGCACAAATCTGACGTGGGAGGGATTCTGCTGAATCTAAGCGACGGGGAGAGCGTGAGAGCGGGCTTTGAGGCGCTGCTGGCTCGCATTCGTGCGCAGTTCCCGCAAACCGGGATCGCAGGCGCGATGGTCGAAAAAATGGCGCCGAAAGGCCTGGAAGTTATCGTGGGGATGCGCCGGGACCCTACGTTCGGTCCGATGATGATGTTCGGCATGGGCGGCACGTTGGTGGAACAGGTCAAGGACATTGCCTTCAGGGTGGCGCCGCTCTCCCGCGGGGATATTGCTGAAATGATAGACGCGACAATCGCGGGAAAGCTGCTGGGAGGCGTGCGCGGAAGCGCCCGGGCGGATATTGAGGCGGTGGAAGGCGTGATAACCGCGCTCAGCCAGCTCGCGCTGGACTTCCCGGAGATTGAGGAGATTGAAATTAATCCGCTGGTGGTGTACCCGCACGGGCAGGGCGCTCTCGCGCTGGACAGCCGCGCGCTGCTGCGGCAGGCCTGATTAAAGTAAAAAAGCCAACGGGGGGATTCGAACCCTCGACCGGGCGCTTACGAAGCGTCTGCTCTACCGACTGAGCTACGTTGGCAATTTGCCGCATTATACCAAAACCTGGCAATATTTCAATCTTTTTCCTGCCTTTCTTGGGGGTGTTTTTTTACCTGGCTGGCGCGGGTGATAATATTGCCGCCATATTTATCCTTGAGCGCGTCTATCGCCAATGCCAGCTGCTCTTTTTGGCTGCGGTCGCTGTCCCACAGGTCGAGCTGCTGGTAGGGTTCTGAAAGTTGACTCACCCCCACGCCGATCAAACGCACCTCACGGCCGGGGGCAAGAGCTTCCCGCAGTAATTTTTCAGCGGCGCCAAAGATTTCATCGTCCAGGTTGGTAGGCGTGGGGAGCGCTCTTTGGCGCGTGAGGGTGGTAAAGTCTTCGTAGCGCAGCTTAATCTGCACCACACCGCCCATCAGGCGAGCCTGGCGCATGCGGTAACCGACCTTATCCGAAAGACGCCGCAGGGTTTCCAGCAGCTGGTCCAGGTCGCTGGTATCTCTGGCAAAGGTAAGCTCATTGCTGACAGATTTCACTTCGTGTCCGCTGTGTACCGGTGAGCGGTCGATTCCCCGTGCGCTTTCCTGCATTTCCGCCGCGTTTTTGCCAAAGAAATGTTCCAGCTCTGGCAGCGGCAGTTCGGCGAGCTGCCCGATGCTGTGAATTCCGCGGGAATGCAGCCGTTGGGCGGTTTTCGGTCCGATGCCCCACAAGGCTTGTACGTCCAGCGGCGCAAGAAAATCGGCTTCTGTACCTGGGGGGACAACTGTAATCTGACGCGGCGCCTGACCGGTGCGCACGCGGCTCTTGCCGAAATCGTTGGCGACTTTGGCGACCAGCTTGTTTGTGGCTGCCCCGATGGAGCAGGGCAGGTGCAGCTCGCGGTCGATGCGCTGCTGCATGTCCCGCGCGATAGCAGCGATGGGCTGCGGCAGGTCGCTGACGTCCAAAAACGCTTCGTCCACGGAAACCTGCTGAAAGAGCGGCGTATAGTCCCGCAGGATGTCCATGACCTTGTCAGAAGTATCGCTGTACACCCCAAAGCGGTGGCGCACAACAATCAGCTCAGGGCAAAGCGCCAGCGCGCGCCCCATGGGCATGGCGGAATGCACGCCGCGTAGCCGGGCCGGGTAGGAACAGGAGGAAACTACGCCGCGGGATTTGGGACTGCCGCCTACAGCAAAGGCTTTGCCCTTCAGGGAGGGATCCAACAGCTCTTCAACCGCGCAGAAAAACGCGTCCAAGTCCAGATGCAGGATTTTGCGTTCCATAGGCTGTCATTCCAAAGCGCAGGTCGCGCGCGCAGATTAGATATCCAGGTTGCGCACTTCCTTGGCGTGGGTCTGGATAAAGCGCCGGCGCGGGGGTACGAGCGTACCCATCAGCATGTCGAAGGTGCGGTCAGCTTCCACCGCGTCTTCCACAGTAACGAGCAGCAGCGTCCGGTTTTCGGGGTTCATGGTCGTTTCCCACAGTTGTTCCGGGTTCATTTCACCCAGACCTTTATACCGGGAAATACCGACTTTGGAGGAACCGCCCAACCTGGCTACCATGCTGTCTTTTTCCGCGTCGGAATACGCATAGCTAATCTGGTTTTTTGCGGAAATCCGGTAGAGCGGCGGCTGGGCAATGTAGAGGTGCCCTTCTTCAATCAAGGGCAGCATAAAGCGGAAGAAGAATGTGAGCAGCAAGGTGCGAATGTGCGCCCCATCCACGTCAGCATCCGTCATAATAACGATGCGGTTATAGCGCAGACCGGAAATGTCGAAGGACTCGCCGATGCTGGTGCCCAAGGCGGAGATGAGCGACTTGACTTCGCGGTTGCCCAGGATTTTGTCAAGGCGCGCCCGCTCCGTGTTTAAAATCTTGCCGCGCAAAGGCAGGATGGCCTGAAAATGCCGGTCGCGTCCTTGTTTGGCGGAGCCGCCCGCGGAATCGCCTTCCACGATGTACAGCTCGGTCTTTGAGGGGTCGCGTTCGGAGCAATCCGCCAGCTTGCCGGGCAGGGTCATGGATTCCAGCGCGGATTTGCGGATAACCAGGTCGCGGGCTTTTTTGGCGGCGTCGCGTGCGCGGGCAGAAGTAAGACATTTCTGTACAATTGCCTTGCCAGCGGCCGGGTTTTGTTCGAGGAAGCTGGTGAAAGTATCGCCCACGACTTGTTGGACGTAGGTCTGAACTTCCGGATTCATCAGTTTGACTTTGGTTTGGCTCTCGAACTGCGGGTCGGGATGTTTGATGCTGACGATGGCGGTCATGCCTTCGCGCGTGTCGTCGCCGCTGAAATTGCCGTCCGCGTCCTTCAACAAGCCGCTTTTGCGGGCGTAATCGTTGATGCTGCGGGTTACCGCGGCGCGCAGGCCTGTCAGGTGGGTTCCGCCGTCAATGGTATTGATGGTGTTGGCAAAGGTGTACACTGCTTCTGCAAAAACATCCGTATACTGAACCACGAATTCCACGCCGACGCCGTCGATTTCCTTCTCGCCGTAGATGGGTTCATGCAGCACTTCCTTGGTGCGGTTCAGGTAGCGCACAAAGGAAGCAATTCCACCCTCAAAGTGAAAGGTCATTTCGCGGTTGTCGCGCTCGTCTATCAGACCAATGGTCACGCCGCGCGTGACAAAGGCCATTTCCCGGAAGCGTGAAATCAGCGCGTCGAAGCGGTAGGAAAGGTCGCCCTTGAAGATCTCCCGGTCAAAGCGGAAAGTGGTGCTGGTGCCGGTTTCACTGCCGTGATAGGTCCCGATTTGCTTGACCTCGGACTGCGGGATGCCGCGTTCGTAGCGTTGAAAATAGGTTTTTCCTTCGCGGTTTACGGTAACTTCGCACCATTCGGAAAGCGCGTTCACCGCGGAGACGCCCACACCGTGCAAACCGCCCGAGACTTTGTAGCTGCCGCCGCCGAATTTGCCGCCGGCATGCAGGACGGTCATGACCACCTGCAGGGCTGAGATGCCTTTTTCAGGGTGGATATCAACAGGAATACCGCGTCCATTATCCCGCACGGTCACGCTTTCGTCTTTGTGAATGGTGACAGTGATCCGATCGCATTCCCCGGCCAGGGCTTCATCAATCGAGTTGTCAACTACCTCGTAGATCAGGTGATGCAGCGCTTTGATGTCCGTACCGCCAACGTACATACCCGGGCGGCGGCGGACTGCTTCCAGCCCTTCCAGGATTTGGATATCGCCTGCGTTGTAGTGTTTCTTTTCTTCCACGTTTTTCTCCAAATGTGTTCAGAGAGATGATTCCGGCGCCTGCTGCGCGAGTTCGTGCTCCTGGCTAAGTTCCAGTACCCGAATAAAGTAATGAAAACTGCCAATCAGGAGCGCGGTGCTCACCAGCGCGTGGCCGAAGATCCCGACAAACACCATCGGGGAATCTGTGCCGGGGGACTGCCAGAGCAGATTGGTCAGGTAAGACGCGAGCACCGCCAGGATGACGAACAGCGAGGTCGCGGAGTAGTAAGGACGCAACAGGCGGATGCTTGTGCGGATGCCCTGCCAGAGGTTTTGTTTTAGCACAAGCACGGGGTGCGGGGCAAACAAGACTGGCAGGAGCATGGATATTAAAGTCATGGCTACAAAAAAGTACGCCAGCAATCCCAGGAACGGATGCAGCATGCTCAACACACTCACCACCAGGCTGACTGGGATCGCGAGGGCCAACAGAGCCGCCCAGAACAGCAGTGGCACTAATAAGAGGCCGGCGACGGATTTGAGCGGAGCTTTGGCGTCCTGTTTTCGCGCTTCTTGATAAGTGGGCAGCGAACAAAAATAAAAATTGACCGCGCCCAAGACAGCACCAAGCACGCCAAAGAGCAGCAGCAGAAGAAGCGCCTGCCCTTCAGAGCTTACAGCAATTTCTGAAAGCTTGCCAAAAGGGTTGTCCATGAAGACACGGCTGGAAAGCAGGCTGGGAACGCCGAGCGGATAGGACCGCAGGGCTGAGGTCAGGCTGTAAGACTGAAAAAAAGTGCCCAGCGATGCGCTCAGTTCCGTCCAAAGCTGCTTGATTTCAGCGCTGGCTTCAGCCAAAGAATCAAGCTGCGTCAGATATGGGCTGACGAGAGCGGAAACGGTGAAGCGCGGCGCGAAGAGCAGGGCAATATCCAGGATCAGTGGAATGGTAAGCAGGTAGAGATGCTCACCGAGCGTTTTAAACCCGGCTCCAATCGCCTTGAAAACGTTCGGCTGTTTTCGTAGAACAAATCTGCTATCCATAACCTTATAATTTTACCACCATTTCTGTTGCTGTCTTTTTATAAAAGCAGAGGTGTGTAAGAGCAACGTGATCATGTCCTGGAAATTACAAAATCGAAATGTCTTGATTAAGATGAGGATCTGTGAAATCATCATTCGATTCCTCCGTGTTTTTTTTCCAAAGGAACATGTACATCCTGACACTCAAAGGAATACCAGACTTACCCCGCTGACTCCCCATCCCAGCGGCTGGACCGAGGCAAAAAGAGCCGCTCGCCGCTGGGGCAACCCTGAAACGAATGAGGAAATAATGGGCTTAGCTTCCAAGAAAAACCCGTCCCGACGACTTCGTCGACGAATAAGGACATTTCTATTTCGCCTTGACACTGGTACTGTCTTTCATCGGGCATCTGCTCAACCTGCATACAGGCTAAGGAACTTTTTCCGGCTTTTCATGAATGGTATCCTGCCCTGCAATGATAAAATCACAGCATGGAGGCAAATAATACTCTTCCGGATATGAATCGTTTTAGCATCGTTACAGCGCTTTCCTCGCTGATGCTGGGTTTGACCTTCGCGCTGCCTCCTTCCGGGGGGCAGAACAGCGCGGCCATCCTGGGTGTAATCTTTAATTTTGAAATCAATCTCTACGCGTTTTTCCCGCTGCTTATCGCTCTGATTGCGTCAACAGGTTCTATCTGGGTTCTTCGCAGCCATCCGCAGTTTGCCGATGCATCGCACAGCGTCTGGAGCCTGCTTCCGAATGTCATCCTGCCGGCGTTAAGCATTTTTATTCTTTCCTTCACCCTGAGGGAGATGGCACGCAGCAATGTCTGGTGGGTGGTATACGTGCTCGGCTCCTTGTTATTTGGATTGGTGCTGACGGCGGAATACAATGTGCTGGATTTGCGCGTAGAAACGCACCCCGCCGCGTCACTGGGATTGATTGGTCTTTCTCACGCGCTGTTCCTGATACTTTCCGTTGTTTTGCGAACCGGCAGGATGCGCCTTTACGTGGTTGTACCCCTGATTGTTCTAGCCGCAATGTTCATCACTTTGCGCTCGATAAACCTGCGCACGCAAGGCCGTTGGCATCTGGAGTATGCCCTGATTGTCAGTTTGCTGGTTGGGCAGCTGGCGGTGAGCCTGCATTATTTTTTCCTGAACCCGCTGCAGTACGGAATTCTGCTGACATCCGCCTTATATATACTCATCAGCGTCATCTGCGGAATTATCCAGCGCTTAAATATCCGCGAGCTCCTGGTGGAGCCCGCGCTAATGCTAATTCTCAGCGGCGCATTGCTGATCTTAGCCGGCGCCATCTGACGCGTTTATTCTGCTTCTCTTTCTCTTAGGATTTCCTTGAATAGCGCCCGCAGATTATTCTGATGCAGCTCTTCGGCTACGCCGCCCAGGCTGACCCTGCTTTTCCCACTTGCTTCGATATCCTGGGCTTGCAGGAACTGCAGAGGGTCTCTGCGTCGAAGCGCTGCTTTGGCAATCTTTTGTATGCTGTGCAGATAGGCCAGATTAGACGCGCACGCGTCCTCGATTTCACCGCGCAGGATAATATCCCCATGCCCCTGAACAATGTTTTCCAGGCTCATTTTCCCGATGTGATTGATGGTTTTGAGCGCTTCTTCCAGGCTGCCGCCCACGATATACGGTACCGCCATAAAGGCGTCTCCAGCAAACAGGATGCGGTCTTCTTCCACCAGGACGGAGATGCTATCCGCGGTATGGCCGGGTGTACAGAAAATCTGAAGCTGTTTCTTTCCGACCCGCAAGCTGATGGTACCCTCTGAGAAAGTAATATGAGGCGGGACGATGGCGATGTCGCGCAGGAAAGGGTTATCCTGACCGGCTTCTTCCAATGCGCTGCGGCTCTTGGTCAACATCAGTTCCCGGCAGAGAGAGTGCCCGATGATTATGGCGTCAGGAAAGAAAGAGTTGCCCCAACTGTGGTCCGCGTGGTGATGCGAATCGATAATGTACCGGACAGGCACCATGAGGTCTTTCTCGAGAAAGTCTTTTATCAGGGAGGTTTCCTGTGGGATCAGAGTATCAATCAAGACTGCCCACTGCGGTCCAATAACTGCTCCGGCGGTTACTTGCGCGTAGACTTCACTTTGAAACCAGTATACATTTTCAGAGACTCGTTCCCGTTGCATAAAAGAATCCTATAGGTTCCGTTCTTAGAGCCTTAGAATAGCATATTCGAAAATAAAAGTCAAAAAATGGAATATATCAGGCTTTGCGCTGGCGGAACAGAATGAAAAGTCCGGCCGCTGCGGCAATCAGGAGCACCACCAGCGGAATCATCCACAGGGGCCTGGTTTGATAGCGGTCAGTTTTATCCAATTCCTGACCGAATTCCACGGTAGGAGTAGGCGAATTAGTGGGCGTGAGCGTGGGCTTTTCTGTACCGATAATTTCCGGTGTGGCGGTGAGATTTGTGTCCGGTCCGGGCGGGAGTTGGGTCTGCTGCGGAGGGCGGGTGGTCAACGGATAGGGCTCCGACTGTGTGGTCTGGCTTGCCTGCGGGCTTGGGAAGGCAGTCTGGGTTCCGCTGGTAATGCGCGTTGCAGTGGGGAAGCGTGAAGTGGCTGTGCGCACGATAACAGGGGTGTTGGTCTGATAGCGGCTGGTCGGCGAGCGATAGACGTACGGGGTGCGCGTAGGGGTGGCTGTGCGGGTATTGGTCCTGGTGAGCGTCATGGTCACGCTGCCCGTTCTTGTAGGCGTCAGGGTGTGGGTGGGCGTGAAAGTCAGTGTGACTGTCGGAGTCTGGGTGGCGCTCAAAACCGTGATGGGACCGTAAAGCTGGAGGGTGAGGTCTTCATCGTCCACCACTTCCAGCTTATAGTAATAGGTCTTACCAAATTGGATGCTTGTGTCGGAATAGGTATAAATGCCCCCCAGGAAGGGGTTTCCGACGGAGGGGATTAGCCCTGAAATGCGAAAGAAAGGCCCGGTACTGTTTTCGCTGCGCAGGATGTGGAAACCGCCAACATTATTCTCGCTGACCGTCGTCCAGGTAAGGTCGGCCTGATTTACCTTATAGGCTCCGGTGAAGCCTTCCGGAGTAAGTTGGACGCCTACCGGGAGGGGCAGACCCACGATGAAGGGGGTCCGGTTCAAATCCAGCTCAAGGTTGGGACGACCGCTGGCGTCCAGCGTCATGCTTATCGTTTTCTGAGTCAGGTCGCATTGCACGTTTTGACCGCTTGTTCCGCCAGCACCGCTGCCTTTGGGGGCCTCGCCGACTTTGTCCCACTTGTCCGTAACAGAGCCCTTGGGGTCAAACCACCATAAGGGATAATTGGCCGGGTTATCGGGCTGACCGCAATAATCCTGGGATTCAATCACGGCCTGACAGGAACTGTTGAGGTTGTACTTGAAAGTGGCGACCAGGTCTGTATCCGTTCCAGGCGTGGAGCCCAGAAAAAGGTCATAAAAATTGGAGCAGGGCGTAATCGGGTCCGTGCCGTAATCAAGGAAGGGTACATGCGTTTCAGCACCCTGACCGTGATTGACAGCATAGAGCCAGTAGTCCTCACCAGTGGTCCGGCGGACGCTCAATGATGAACCAAACAGGCTGGTACCGGTAGTGTTTACCTGCACCAACTGTCCTGAAACACCGGCAGCCTGGGTCAAAATCGCGGAGCCAAGCTGGCTGCCCTCTGCGAAGGTACAGTTAACGGAAGCGCTCGCGGGAGAGATGCCCGGCCCCCAAAAGTTATGGTCCACAACACCTTTGGCTGCGATGCCGCAATCAACCTGGGTAGACCAGGCGTTACTGATAATGTTATTCGCAACCGCTGTCAGCGACCCAACGCTGGATGTGCCCGTTCTGCGGATAGCGTAACCGATGTTGTTCGTGATGTGATTAAACTGCACCAGCAGGTTCCCGCTGTTATCCTCGTAAACAATCGCGTGTGCGCCCTGTTGGAGTGTGTTGTTCTGAATTGTGACAGGCAGGGCGCTGTTCACGCGCAGCAAGTTTCGAGATACTGTCGTGCATTCGCCGTCGTTGATAATTAATCCCTGAACGGTGACCTGGCTGGTAATTCCAAGCATTGGGGAGGAACATATCGGACCGCTTGAGGTCAGCGTGCTGGAACCCGAACCCTGTAAAATAAAGTACGGCCTGTCCAGGAGAACTTCATTGGATTTGATGGGATATGTGCCCAGGATGTTGATGCGGACCGGCGCTGAACCGGAACCACTCGGGAGCGCGTCCAGAGCGTCCTTGAGACCGGTCCCTAATCCGCCGGCAAGGTCATCGCCGCTGTTAATGAAACACGGCGTCTTCAGGCTGCATGCGCCGCTGTCCGCGCCGACGAAAGCAGCATTCCCTTGTGAGGGGGCGAGCTGCAAGGTAAGCGCCGCGTTGCTGTTTTCAACCCAGACTCCGCCATTATCCTTTTCAAAAACGTGGAATTTCACAGAGCCATCTTGCGTAGCAAGTTTATTTAGCCTGAGCGCCAGGTTTAATTGGTCGGCGACACTGATAGTGTGCCATGCTTGTACGCTCACAATCAAATTTTCATCGGGAAATGTGTTCCCGGCGCAGTTCTCGATAGGCGAATAACTTACATTGCTGACGAGCCCTTTGGCTGAAATGGAACCGGTGCTGTAGTCTGTCAAGGGGATGAGCGCGGGATTCTCTGAACCGCCAGCTGAGGTCACGCAAATCATAGCGTTTTCTGCAGCGGTGTACACCGGTGCAATCGGGAATGAAAGACGCAAATTCAGGCGCTGCCCCGCGGCGCAGCCAGTCAAGGGGCAGCCCGCAGGCGAAATCAGCTCGAGTGCGGTGACCTGTTTGCCTTTTGACAGAACGAAACCCGTACCCGACATCACGAGCAGGGCAAGAACCAGGATCGGAAAGAAGCGGCGAATATCATTAAAGGGTTTCACAAGCGCGTTACCTTTCCAAATTATAACATCAGCCGACCGGCAGGGAGTCCGAATATGGCTTTATGCTAAAATTTGCGCATGGAGAAAATCAGTAAAATTTTCAAAAGCGCAGATTCGTTTTTCATCAGTTCCGCGGCTTTCACTTACCTTCTGGGTGCGCTCCTGGCGCAGCGTGCAGGGAGGGTGTTGGATATCCACATGCTCCTGCTGGGTCTGGTCTTTTTTGTTTCACTATATTTGCTGGAAAGAAGCTTGAATTACCTGACAAGTTCGCGGATAAACGTTTTCTCGCGCGCGGCGCGTTCGAACAGGCTGCAATCGCCTGAATTGGCAGCATTTCTGCTGTTCCTCTCGTTCGTGCTGTTGTTTTGCCTGTATGGGCTTATCAGCATTGGCGGGATTTCGGGGAAGCTCTGGATTTGGCTGGCGCTCTTAAGCTTCGGAATCCTTATCAACATCAGCTCGATTCGTTTATGGGCCGTGCCGTACCGCTGGCTCACCGACGCTTTGGTGGCTGCGCCTTTGATGCTTTTTAACGGTGCAGTGCTGCAGGGCATTTCTTCAGAACGCATGCTGTTCTTTCTCAGCTTACCGCTTTTCTTTCTGTATCTTGCTTCTACAACCGCCGGGATGTTCGAGAAATTCGGCATGGACGCGGAAAAGGGCAGGCCTTCCCTGTTGACGGTAATCGGTTGGGAAAAAGGCATAACCCTGCATCATGTCTTGCTCATCGCAGCCTACGCTGCTTTGGGTGTCTACTTTCTGGTCAGCGGTGCATGGTCCATCGCCTGGCCGGCCGCCCTGGTCGCGCTTATCAGCCTTTTTGAGGTTTTCCAACTGGAACGGATTGCGCGCGGTTTGAAACCGCTCTGGGGGCTCTTGCGCGCCACCGCTGTACTGCAGTACCTCGGCTTCTTGTATATGCTTTTGTTTGCGTTCCTCACGCATTAACCGTTTAATTAACTCACTTTTATGGATATAAAGGAGAGCTATGGCACTACAAATTGGAGATAAAGCGCCGGATTTTGACCTTCAGGACCAATTCGGTGACGCGCATAAACTCAGCGATTCCCTGGGCAGGAAAGTCATCCTGTATTTTTACCCGAAAGATAACACCCCCGGCTGCACCACGGAAGCATGCAGCTTCCGCGATAATTATGCCTTGTTTCGCGCCAACGGCCTGCAGATCCTGGGAGTAAGCGCTGACAGCGTCAAATCACACAAAGGCTTCCAGGAGAAGTATTCCCTGCCTTTTCTGCTGTTGGCGGATACCGACCACGCGGTAAGTGAAGCATATGGGGTCTGGGCGCTGAAGAAAATGATGGGGAAGGAATACTACGGCATTGTGCGCACGACTTTCGTGATTGATGAAGAGGGCAGGATAATGAAAATCTATGAGAAAGTAAAACCTGAGGAACACGCCCAGGAAATCATTACAGACCTGAAATTAGCTTAATTGCAAAATGGCTCCCTTTCGGAGCCATTTTTTATTTTAATCGCAGGAGGATTTTACCGGCTTTCCAAAGCTCTTCCAGCTGGTAATAGTCGCGTTTTTCAGGCGAGAAAAGATGGACAACAACCGGGCCGTAGTCCATGACCATCCAACCCGAGAACGGCAGACCTTCGATGAAGGGGGTTCCCAAACCTTCAGCTTTGCCCTTTTCCTCTATGTTTTCGGCCAGGCTGGAAAGCATGCGGTCGCTTGTGCCGGTGGCCAGGATAAAAAAGTCGGTAAAATCACAAACGCCGCGTAAATCCAAAAGCAGGATATCCTCGGCGAGTTTTTCTTCCAGATAGGTAACGATTTTCTTTGCGCGTGTGATTGGTTCCAGTGTGCACCTCTGTATTAGTTTAGCATATTTTCAAGTCTGGCGTGATGCAAGGCGGTATATACTGGTCCGCCGGGCTTGAGGACGCTGCGATAGAGCACGATTTCCGAAAACTCGTCCGCGCCAATTTTGAGGTCTTTACCAGCCTCAACTTGCGCTCGCAGGCGCGTCTTGTGCTCTTCCGCCGCATATTTGTCCAGGCGGCCGAGCGTCAGATGAGCCTTGAACCTGCTATCATCCGTAAAGCCCAATTCGCCCAGAGCTTCGCGCAGATCCTGCGCAAGCCGGTTGAGACGTGGGTTAGGACGCAGCCCAAGCCAAATTACCTGGGGCTGCTTGAGCGATGGGAAACAGCCTAAATTGTCAAATTCAACGGGAATGCGGTTGTGCTGCGCCGCAATGTCGTGAAGGGCAGGTTCAATAAACTTTATCTTTCCCGCCGCAATTTCTCCAAGAAATTGTAAAGTCAGATGATAGCTTGAGGGAGAAACCCAACGCACAGGCAGACCGCTCAAGCTGGCGCGCAGCTCCTGTGCAAGAGCGGAGACTTTCGCAAGCGTTTCAGGAGAAAAATCACAGGCAACGAAAAGGCGCATTGAATCCACACGACAATTATATCAACTGGCTTGGGCAGCCCGCCCGGAGCAGCACTTATCTTTGACCTGGAAAGCCCTGGACATCTCCCGGGCTTCACTTTGCTTAAATATTGAATTATGGTATAAGAAATGTACCCTGCTGTGTTCGTGATGCGGCCATTCAGTTTTGTACCAACACTTCCAAAAGTGGTTCAAGCTCACAACAGGTGATGTGATAGACTACGGTCAAGACTGATCCTGCAGGGAGAACCAGTCCTGCAATTTGCAGGTTCAAAACATCACCGCACACGGCATGGCGGGGAGGCCTTATTCCAAACGGGGGTTGCAACAATCCAATAACAAAGATTTAGCGGCTGAGTCTCTTTTTGAGATGACGAGGTGGAGGTTCCTTCTCGCGGGAGAAGTGTTAACCCGGTTTCCGGGGAAAATCGATAGATCAGCGGATGCCTCCGAAACCTATCACAGGTTTCAATCTTCATGTTTCGAGCAATCACAAAACCGAAGGGCGACCTCCGGCACAAAATGCGCTTGGTGAGCAGATCGGCTTCAGGTCTGATAACGGTGAAGCATTTTGTGCAGTTAAAAGGAGTGCGCCATGGATGCCAAGGATTTATTGAAACGTATTAAAGAAGACAAAATCAAGTTCATTTCCTATCAATTTACCGACATCAACGGGGTAGTGAAATCGCTGGACGGCCCTGCGGACCGCCTGGAAGAAAGTATTGATAACGGCATCTGGTTTGATGGTTCTTCAATCGAGGGATTTGCACGCATCCAGGAAAGCGATATGCATTTGCGCGTGGACCCGGAAACTTACGCTATCCTGCCCTGGTCGCCGGATGAACTGAAACGCGCCAGAATCCTGTGTGATATTCTGCGCCCGAATGGCGAGGCTTTTGAGGGCGACCCGCGCGGCAGGTTGAAATCCAACCTGAAAAAACTGAAGGATAAACGCGGTTGGACGATGAACATTGGCCCGGAACCGGAATTCTTCCTGTTCCTGCGCAACGGATCTGAATCAATTCATCCGGTACCGTACGATATTGGCAGCTATTTTGACTTTTCCGCCAACGACCAGGCTGTCATCGTGCGCACAGAATTGATGTCCGTGCTGAAACAGATGGGTCTGAACGTCGAGGTTGGGCACCACGAGGTAGCGTTGGGACAGCATGAAATCGACTTTCGCTTTGATGACGCGCTGAAAACCGCGGACAATGTGTTGACTTTCAAGTCTGCCATTAAAGCTATCGCCGCCAAGCACAACCTGATCGCGTCATTCATGCCCAAACCCATTTTTGGCACCAACGGTTCAGGCATGCACTGCCATCAATCCATCAGCAAAAATGGCGAGAATTTGTTTTATGATGAAAACGATCCCAATCACCTGTCGCAGCTTGCTTACGGGTATATAGCCGGGCAACTGGCGCACGCGCGGGCTTTGTCTGCGGTTGTCGCACCATGCGTCAACTCTTACAAGCGGCTCGTGCCTGGTTACGAAGCACCGGTCTATATTGGCTGGGCACAGGTCAACCGCTCCGCGCTCATTCGCATACCAATGGTATCACGCGGGAATAAGAACGGCGTGCGCATAGAATTGCGTTTTCCTGACCCCTCTGCTAATCCATATCTGGCATTCAACGCCATGCTTGCCGCTGCGTTGGATGGTATCGACCGCGGCCTGGATTGTCCGAAACCTTTGAACAACGTGAATGTGTACGAACTCAGCGAACAAGACCGGGCGCTGCTGGGAATCGAAGTTTTGCCGGGTTCTCTCAAGGAAGCGGTGGATGTGTACCAGACCGACACGATATTACACGAAGCCCTGGGGCAAACGCTTTCCGATAAATTCGTCGAGACCAGGCTGGCGGAATGGGAAGAGTACCGCATCCACGTCTCCGATTGGGAGGTCCGGCGTTATCTGGAAGCAATCTAAACGCGGTGATTGCCCGGCGCGTGCAATTTTGGTATGATGAAGGTATGCAAAAACGGTACACAGCGAATGTCATCATCGGGCTGGTATGCGCGCTCTTACTCAGCGCGTGTCTGCCAGCCTGGGCCAGCATAGACCAACTGCCCTGGATAGAGACCGGTGAGGTCCTTTTTGAGGATGATTTCTCTGACCGGACAACCGGTTGGGAAAATGTGAACGACGTTTATGAGCTCAAAGGGTATTCTGAAAACGCTTACATCGTCTCGCTGAAGAACGCAAACTCACGCTCATGGTCCGTGCCCGGGCTGCGCTTTAAGGACACCGCGATTTCGGTCCATACGCAGCGCATCAGCGGGGCACAGGATACTAACTTCGGCTTGATTTGCCGCTATCAGGATGCCGGAAATTACTACAGCTTTGTCATCAGCAGTGACGGGTATTATGCCGTTTTCCGGGTAATTAACGGCGAGGAGACTTTGCTTGGGATGGAGCAGTTCGTCTACTCTGAGTCGATTGCCCGCCTGGACGGAATAAATGAAATCCTGGTGATATGTGCTGGCGACCAGCTTTCCCTTGCCGTGAACGGCAAGACTCTACATACCGTTCACGACGATACCTTCAGCGCTGGAGATGCAGGTTTAATTGTAGAGACGCGCGAGGCAGGCGGAGCCACAGTCCTCTTTACGGATTTTTCCGTCACGAAGCAATAATGAAGATTTTTCTGGATATGGTTGGCTGCCGGCTTAATCAGAGTGAGATTGAGAGGTTAGCTCGGGATTTCATCGCGCGCGGGGAGGAAGTTGTAAGCGACCCGGCGGCTGCCGATACGATTATTGTCAACACCTGCTGCGTAACGGCGAAAGCCTGCGCTGATTCCCGCAAAACAATCCGTCGGTATCAACGCGAAACTAGCGCGAATGTCATCGCGACCGGCTGCTACGTTACCGCTTTTGAAACCCAGGCGGTTTTCCTGCTGGGCGAGCAGGCTGCGATCCCGAACAGCCAAAAGGACGCGCTGCCGCTCCTGGTCACCCGGCGCAGCCAACCCGGACCGAGCGCTTTACAGACGGCAAAACCCGAGCTGGGACCTCGCTCGAGGACGCGCAGTTTTCTTAAGGTGCAGGATGGTTGTGATAATTTCTGTACCTACTGCCTCACGCGCATCGCCAGAGGCAGGTCTCGCAGCCTGCCGCTGGAGGAAATCCTTCGGGACGCGCAGTTGGCTGAAGCTGCGGGCACAAAAGAAATCGTGCTGACAGGCGTACAGATTGGCTCATGGGGGAAGGATCTTGCGGGCGGCGAATTGCGCATCGCGCAGCTGGTGGAAAGCCTGCTGCAAAACACCAGCATTCCGCGCATCCGCATATCTTCGATTGAACCCTGGGATGTTGACGAAGCCCTGCTCGCGTGTTTTGAGCGCCCGCGCCTCTGTCCGCATCTGCACCTTCCACTGCAGAGCGGCAGCGAGAACACGCTGAAGAGGATGGCGCGGCCGTTCAGCGCGGCTGATTTCCGGGACTTGATGCGAAAAGTCCACGCAGACGTTCCTGATCTGTCAGTGACCACGGATATCCTATGCGGCTTCCCAGGCGAAGACGAAACAGCATTTGCAGAAAGCTGTGCTTTCGTGGAAGAAATGGACTTTTCCGGCGGGCATGTCTTTCCGTTTTCGCCCATGCCCGGAACTGCCGCGGCGCGCTTGACGGATAAAGTTCAGGAAAAGCTAATCCGGGAACGCAGTGAAATTCTGCGGAAAATCTTGCAGGCCAAGGCAGCGGAAAAGCAGAAAGGGAAAGTCGGCGCATGGGAAGAAATCCTGTGGGAGCACGGCCGTAACGATGTCTACAGCGGTTTCACCCGGGATTATTTCCGCGTTCAGACGGAAAGCGCGATTGACCTGAGCAACACCATCACCTGTGCAAAAATCAGCGGGGTTTCGGGTGCAGGGGTTTTGACTGCCGGCGAGCCAACGGGAGCCCCGCGATGCGATAATCCCTGGTCTGCTCCAGGGTCTATGCCCGAAAATGGGATGCAATTTGCTTGACGCTTATGGAATTAATCGTGTAAAATCAAAAGGTTAATTTGCATATTCTCTCCAGCCAGGAGTTTTTACGGCGGGAGTTTTGAGAGGAAACAATGACGAAACGTACTTATCAACCAAAAGTAAAACACCGCGTCCGCGTGCACGGCTTCCGCAGCCGCATGTCCACAAAAGACGGCCGGGATGTATTGAAGCGCCGCCGCTTGCGCGGGCGCCATCAATTGGCTCCCAAGGCAAACAATCACACCAAACGTATTCATTGGTAAGCCGCTGAATACGCCTGTAAAAGCATCCGGGTATCTTTGAGGCAGCCGTACTTTCCGCTGAAGAGTTCACAGGATATCCAGTCTGTACGACAAAACGGGAATTCTTATTCAAATGTTTGGCTGGTTCTGGTTGCCGCGCGGAATGATTTGGACGAAAGTCGCGCGGCAATTCTCGCGAGCAGGTCGGTGGGGGGCGCGGTACAACGCAACCGCTGCAAACGCGTTTTGCGCGCGAGGTTGAACCGCTTCTCAGGCGAACTGCGGCAGGGTTTTGACATCTTATTGATTGCGCGAAAACGCCTTCTCGATGCAAAACCAAATGAGATTGATCAGGCAGTTCACAGCTTATTGGTGAAGGCCGGGTTAATCAACAGAGAAGATAATGGTTGATCAACCTGTAAAGCCGATTGAACATGAACATGCGGACCCCCGCATCAGGGATCTGCCTTTTAAGTTTAAGCATATCCCCCGCGTCATGCTGCTTTTCCTGATTAAAGCCTATCAAATCATCGTCTCGCCAGCCCTACCGCCGGGAACCTGCCGGTATTACCCGACCTGTTCACACTACGGCTATCAGGCTGTTTACCGGTACGGGGCTCTGAAAGGCTCCTGGATGGCGATAAAACGGATCGTACGCTGCAATCCTTTCCACGAAGGCGGCTACGACCCTGTTCCTTAAACTGGAGAATAATGAAAAAACCATTGGTTAAATTGGTCCTGCTTTTTCTGATTTCAGCAGTGTTGTTGGCGGGCTGTGCCATGGGGCCGCGCGCCGAAAGCGCTCCCGGGCTGAGCGCGGATGACAACGCAGTCTACGTTGCATATATGCAGCATGTTTATAAAGTCGATGCCAAAACTGGAACTGAACTCTGGCGCTATCCGGCTGCCGGCTCGGTGCAAGTTGTCTTGTACGCGCCGCCGCTCTTGGACGAGGGCAGCGTCTTCATCGGAGACCTGGCCAATACATTCCACAAACTGGATGCCGCCAACGGCTCAGAAATTTGGAACTTCGCCGAGGGAAAAGGTTGGTTCCAGGCAAAGGCTGCCACAAATGGCTCCGTGATTATCGCGCCGAGCAGCGATCGGAACGTATACGCCCTCAACGCGGATGGTTCCCTCAAATGGAAATTCAGCGCTGATTTCGGTTTCATCGCTGAGCCTCTCATCCTCGCAGATTCCGTAATTGTGGCTGGTCTGGACCATAATCTCTATGCTTTGGACCTTGAAACCGGAGAACAGCAGTGGGTTAGCGTCCTGAAAGGCGCTTTAGTCGCAGCGCCGGCTTACGACCCTGCCAGCGGTTCTCTCTTTGTGGGCTCACTGGGAAACGAACTGGTGAGCATTGACAGCAAAACAGGCAAGGTGAACTGGACTTTCGGAGAAAACGGCGAAATCACGGCGATTTACGCAGCGCCTGTGTTGGCCGCTGAAAGCCTGATTTTTGCGGACGAAAGCGGCAAGATTTTCGCTCTCGATCCTGCCAGCGGAGCCATCGAGTGGACCCTCGATGCGGGTGGGGAAACCGTTGCCGGCATCCTTCCGCTCGAGGATTCGTTTGTAATCTCGCTTGAAAAGGGCGAACTGCGGGCTTATAAGCTTTCCGACCGCACACCTTTGTGGACCAGGACGTTGGACGGAACGCTTTATACTACGCCAGTCATAAGCGCAGATAAGATCGTTGTGGCAGTCACCAAAGGCCAGACACTGCTCCAGGCTTATGACTTGGTCGGTAATCCGGTCTGGTCTTTTACCCCTGCTAAATAAGGAGAACGATTCCCATGTGGGATACGCTGATTATTCAACCTTTTACGAATGTTTTACTCGCAATCACGATGGTGGTGAAAAACTTTGGTGTTGCCATCATTTTGTTCACTTTATTGATTAAGCTGATTACTTATCCACTGACAGCCAAACAGTTGAAACAAACGGATGCGATGCAGAAGCTGCAAAGCGACCCGCGTTACAAAAAGATGATGGAGAAGTATCGCGATAATAAGGAAAAACTGGCTGAAGAGCAGATGAAGCTCTACAAGGAAACAGGGGTCAGTCCTTTTGGGTCCTGTCTCCCCACGCTTATCCAGCTTCCGATCATCATCGGCCTTTACCAGAGCATTATTAAAGCCATGGCAGCCACACCGCTTGAGATGTTAAAGCTTGAACGGCTCATCTATCCTTTCCTGGACGCGACCAAGATCCTCCCAATTCAGAACCGTTTTCTCTGGATGGACCTTGGGCAGCCGGAACGTCTGCCAATTTTGGGGATTCAAATACCAATCCTGGCAATCGTCGTGATCCTCACAACCTGGCTGCAAACCAAGGTGATGACACCCCCGAGCACTGGCGCAGGGGACCAGGCTGCTGCCATGACCAAGAGCATGAACCTCTACATGCCTATCCTGATGGGCTGGATGGCTTACTCACTGGCTTCAGGCTTAGCATTGTACTTCCTGGTCAGCAATATTGCGACCGTTGTTCAGTACTCTGTACATGGGCGTGCAGATTGGTCGAGAATCCTGCCTTTCATCAAATCCAAGACGCCTGCGCCGGAACCAGCGCCAGTCATCGTACTCCCGGATGAGGATGACGAAGATGAGGAACCTGTGGCTCCAAAACCAAGTACAAAACCCTCTGCCAGGTCCGCTGTCAAGCAGCAAAGACCGCAGTACAAACGAAAAAAATAGCCCGCGCGTAGTTGCCTGGGAGAACTGAAGGATGAGAGAATGGCCGAAGAAAAAACCACATTGGAGGTAATCGCGCCGTCTGTGGAAGAGGCGGTGGAAAAAGGGCTGTCCGATCTGGGATTGAGCAGAGACGCAGTGGATGTGGAAGTGTTGGATGAAGGCAAACGGAATTTGTTCCGGTTTGCCACGCGCCAGGCGCGGGTGCGCCTAATCGTGAAAGCCAAGAGGGCAGCTTCCACAGAGGTGCCGCAGCCTCGCGAAACTGGAAATACCGGGGAGATCAAGGACGCGCCGCGCGCAGATGCGGAAGCCGGCGTGGAGTTGAATGCGGACCAGGCCATTGTCAGGGATATTCTGGTGGAACTGCTGGACAAAATGGGCATCCGCGCTAAGGTGAGTGTTTCCTACGCGGAAACTGACCCCGAAGAAAAACCGGTTGTTCTGGCAAACATTGAAGGCGACGACCTGAGCTATCTCATAGGCAGGAAAGCTGAAACTCTGAACGCGTTACAGTACATCCTGAGCCTGATGGTAAGCCATAAAACATCCCGCTGGATTCCTGTTCAGGTGGACGTTCAGCATTATCGGGCACGCCGGCAAAATGAGCTCCAAAAGTTGGCCCGCCGCACTGCGGATCAAGTGCTCGCGACCGGCAGAAAGCAGTACCTGGAACCGATGCCTGCCAACGAACGCAGAATTATTCATATGGAATTGCGGAAAAACGAGAGCGTGAGCACAGAATCCATTGGTGAGGAACCAAACCGCAAGGTTTGTGTTTTCCCTAATAAGTAATCCGATATCACAAAAGTTGCAAGAATGCGCGCCGTAGACCTTATTATCAAAAAACGCGATAAAGAAATCCTCAGCAAAACTGAAATCGATTTCCTTATCGAAAACTATACCCAGGGAACAATCCCGGACTACCAGATGTCTGCCTGGGCTATGGCAGTGCTTCTGAACGGGATGACCGACCAGGAAATTACCGATTTGACACTGGCAATGGCGCATTCCGGCGATATGCTGGATCTCAGTCAGGCTGTCAAAATTGCAGTGGACAAACACTCCACCGGCGGCGTCGGGGATAAAACCACCCTGTCAGTAGCGCCTTTGGTGGCGGCTTGCGGGCTGCCCGTAGGAAAAATGTCCGGTCGGGGGTTGGGCTTCAGCGGCGGAACAATCGACAAGCTGGAATCCATTCCTGGCTTTCAGGTAGATCTTTCTACCCGCCAGTTCATCCAGCAGTTAAAAGAGCATGGGATTGTACTCACAGGCCAAAGCGCCGACCTGGCGCCTGCAGATGGCAAGCTTTACGCGCTGCGGGATGTTACCGGTACCGTGCAATCCATCCCGTTAATTGCCTCCTCCGTGATGAGCAAGAAAATTGCCGCCGGCGCGCACGCGATTGTTCTGGATGTAAAAGTCGGGCAAGGCGCGTTTATGCGCACCCTGGAGGAAGCCAGGCGGCTCGCGGAGGTCATGGTTTCCATCGGAAAGTTGAGCGGCAGGCGGGTTATCGCCGTCCTTTCGCCTATGGACCAGCCGCTGGGCTGCGCCGTAGGGAACGCCCTGGAACTCAAAGAAGCAGTGGAAATGCTGCATGGTGAAGGCCCGGAAGATTACCGCTACCACTGCCTGCATCTGGCTGCGTACATGCTCATTCTCGGGAACATTGCCAGCGACATTCCCGCGGGTATCGCGTTGGCGGAACAAGCTATCAGGGATGGGCGCGGCTTCCAGAAACTGCGGGAGTTGGTTCTGGCGCAGGGCGGCGATGTCAGTTACGTGGAGGACCTGAGCAAACTCCCTGCAGCAGGTTTTGTGGAACCTGTTTTTGCGGAGCATGAAGGCTGGGCTGCGGTCGTGGACGCGAAAGAAGTCGGCGAAACCTCTGTTATGTTGGGCGCCGGAAGAGAGCAAAAAGGCGACCGGATTGACCTGGCTGTGGGCATTATGGTCAGGGTAAAGGTCGGGGAGCCTGTCTCCAGGGGGCAGGTGCTGTTCGATATCCATGCGAACGACCCGCGCAAGCTGCAGCTGGCAAAAGAGCGCTTGAAAAATGCAGTGAAAATTGTGGATAAACCGGTAGAGAAACCGCCGTATTTTTACGGCGTGATAGGAATTTAGGCTCAAAGAACCCGGTTCGCCGGGTTCTTTTTTGGCGGACTGAAAAGGAAATTATGCTGACTGAACGAAAAGATATCCGAAACGTGGCGATTATCGCGCACGTCGACCACGGCAAGACTACGCTGATAGACTCGATGCTGAAACAGGCAAAGATTTTCCGCGCCAATCAAAAGGTGCAGGAGCGCGTCCTGGATTCCAATGACCTGGAACGCGAGCGCGGCATCACCATCCTGGCAAAAAACACTGCGATCACGATCCCAAACCCAAAAACCGGCGAGCTGGTAAAGATCAATATCGTGGACACGCCCGGGCATGCGGATTTCGGCGGCGAGGTGGAACGCATTATGAACATGGTCGACGGCGTTCTGCTTTTGGTGGACGCGGCGGAAGGACCCAAGCCGCAAACCCGCTTCGTCCTGAAGCAGGCTGTCGCAAAAAACCTGCGCACAATCGTGGTGATTAATAAGCTCGACCGCAAGGACGCGGATGCAGACAGGTCATTGAATGGCACGTTTGACCTGTTCGTGGAGCTGGGCGCGAGCGACGAACTCACGGAGTTTCCAATCATCTATGCCAACGGTTTGGAGGGGAAGGCTGGGCTCACCCCAGAGCTTGACGATGACCTGCATGTCCTCTTCGAGTGCATTTTGGACAATATATCCGGCCCGAAAGTGGATCCTGACGCGCCTTTCCAGATGCTGGTCACTAACCTGGGATACGACGAATACAGCGGCGTGACCGCATCCGGCCGTATTCATGCCGGCAGGCTTAGCAGCGGGCAGAATCTGGCGCGGATAAAACATGACGGCAGCATTGAAAAAATCCAGGCGCGCTATGTGTTTGAATTCCAGGGTTTGGAAAAAGTTCCGGTTCAAAGCGTCGAGGCTGGCGAGATCGTTACCATCGGCGGCTTGAAGGATATCCAGATTGGCGAAACCCTGGCGGACGCGGATAATCCGCTGGCGCTGCCGGTCATCAAGGTGCAGCAGCCGACCGTGCAAATGACTTTCGGCGTCAATACGTCTCCATTCTCCGGCCAGGAAGGCAAATGGAGCACTTCACGCAAGCTGATGGAACGCTTGCAGGACGAGCTGAGAACCAATATCGCCTTGCGGGTTGAACAAACGGATAGTAAGGATGTCTTCCTGGTATCGGGCCGCGGCGAGCTGCACCTGGGAATCCTGATCGAAACCATGCGGCGGGAAGGCTACGAATTTCAGGTCTCACGCCCGGAAGCAATTGTGGTGACGGGCGACGACGGCCAAAAATACGAGCCTTTCGAGGAAGTCCACGTGGACGTTGACTCGGAATATGTTGGCGCGGTAGTGGAAATGCTGGGGGAGCGCCGCGGAAGGATGACCAACATGACCAACAACCCGGATAACACCGTGCACCTGATATACACCATGCCCACCAGAGGGCTGTTGGGTTTCCGCTACAAATTCCTGACGGTCACGCGCGGAAAAGGCGTGTTGAACAGTTTTTATTCCGGTTTGCAGCCTTTGGAAGGCGTCATTGAGACCAAACAGTCCAGCTCGATTGTCGCTCGGGAGACTGGTGTGACCACTACCTTCGGGCTGCGCAACGCAGAGGAACGCGGGCAGCTGTTTGTGGGACCGGGCGTTCCGGTCTATGAAGGCATGCTGGTAGGCGAGACTCCTCGCCCTCAGGATTTATCCATAAACGTGGCAAAAAAGAAGCACCTGACCAACATGCGCCAGTCCATCCGGGACCTGGAAGATCGATTAAACCCGCCGCGCGTGCTCAGTCTGGATGAAATGATTGAATACATCGGACCGGACGAACTGCTGGAAGTGACACCCCAAAGCCTGCGCATGCGCAAACGCATTCTGCAGACCCACGACAGGCTGCGCTATGAGAAAACCGGCGAAGAAGAGGAAGATTAGTTCCGCGCAGGGTTGATTTCAGCCGGCATAGAAATGCGGCGGTCTGCCTGGTATTTCCACGCGGCAGCAAAAAACGTCGCCTGCCTGGGGCTGGTTAGAAAGCTGTTCGGGACTCAATTCTACAGAAGCTGAGGTAATGTATAAGTCCTGCAGGTCCGACCCGCCAAATGTGAGCGAAGTCGGCCTGCTGATTGGCAGATAGATTTCCTGCAGGGTTTCCCCTTCGCGCGAAAGCTGGACGACTTTGGAGCCGTCCCAAATGGCGGACCAAATATTCCCGGCGGCATCCACGCATAATCCGTCGGGGGTGCCAGGCTCACCGCGTCCTATGGTGGAAAAAATAACTTCCTTTGCGCGTAGCTGTCCTTCCTTTATGGTGAAGCGGTAGATTGCCTGCTCGCCTGAGTCGGTGAAGTAACAATACTTACCGTCCGGGCTCCAATCGATGCCGTTCGCGATGGTTAATTTGTCCAGAACCCGGGTGTACTTTCCATGGGCTGCCAGGCAAAAGAGGGAGGAAGAACCGACCGGGCCTTTGCTGCCTGCCCAGAAACGGCCCTGGCTGTCCACGCGGCCGTCGTTCATCATATTCGGACTGCCTTGGGGGTAAACAGGCGCGAAATCCTCAGAAAGACCGTCCCGTTCGGACCAAAAAGCAAAACCGGATTCGGTTGCGATTACCAATCCGCCGTCTTTTCGAAAGCCAAAACTGCCGGCGCGTTTCCCGAGGTCGAAAACTTCAAGCTGTTTGAGCGCAGGCCTGTAGCGCTGCAGTAATCCCGCGTCGATATCCAGCCAGTACAGAGCGTGCTCCTGTGGATGCCAAAGCGGGCATTCCCCCAGGATGTTGCCGACCTGCAGGATTGATTGAGAAATGAAACGAATGCGCGCCATAGTTCCTCCAAGTCAATTGTAACAAAAGCGCACGAGCCTGCCCGAATTGAGCTGATTTTCAGCAGCTTCGAACTGAGACAACGAACCCGCAGCTTTCTGAGTTGGTCCACAAAGCGCAGACTCCATCCTGCCGTATAATTACGGCACTGACGAGCGAAAATTTGCTGAGGATGCCGGGAATGCGCTCTGCGATCAAAAAACCACACTTTTTCACTGCTTGCCTGCTTTTTCTGACAGGTACAGAAGGGCTGCTCTTCCTGGGCCTTTCTTTGCCGAAATTTCAGGATTTGCTCAGCTCAAACCCCCGGGCTGCAGCGCTTCTTGCCGCTTGGGCGGCAGGCGCGCTGAGCGCGGCAATCCTCGGCATCGCGGCGTTTTGTGGTCACGCCGGCGCGCAGAGCGTGATCGAAAAACTAAAGAGGGCTTTCTCATCCAAAAAGAAATGGTCTGTCTGGTTTGTTCCAGCCGGACTGTCTGTGTACCTGCTGGCTTCCACACTCATGATTCGAATTTGGGGGGCAAATAACCCGTTTTTAATCCGGCTTGCTGAGCCGTTGGGACGCTGGTTTTTCCTGTCCGTGCTGCAGGCGCTTCTGGTTTTCTTTTTTATTAGCGAGCAAAAGTTCTCCCGGGGTTACAAAAGGACCGCGGCATTCATTCTTGCCGCGATTGCGCTGGTCTGGTTGTTAGTCCTTAGCACGCGCATCGGGCTGGAACCCGATAACCGCTACTGGAATGTGGCCGGCGTACCCGTGCTCCTCAATCAGCTTGGCCTGATCCTGTTCCTGGCGCTCTTCGGCATCTTCCTTTATGGTTTGCTGACGCGCAAGCCAGCCAAAAATCCGCGCAGGCGCGAAATTCTACTGGATTTGCTGGCGTGCCTGATATTGTGGATTGGCGCTGCCTGGTTCTGGCACCAGGCGCCTTTTTCCAACAGTTTTTTCGCGGAAGGGAAATTTCCGCCAAACCAGGACTTTTACCCATACAGCGACGCGGCTCTGACCGATTTGGGCGGGCAGTATATGCTGATTGGCAAGGGGCTGGAGTACCCATATTTCACCGAAAAGCCGCTCTACGCGCTATTTTTAGGACTTCTGCACAAGTTTGCCGGGCAAAGCTACCTGACCGTCAGCAGCTGGCAAATGATTTGTTTTGCAGTGCTGCCAGTGCTGCTTTACCTGCTGGGGAAACAATTGCACGACCGCCTGTTTGGTCTTTCCCTTGCGCTGTTTTCCGTCGCCAAGGAATACAACGCCATTTTTTCGACCTTCAAGATATCGGTTTCCAATTCACGACTGTACCTCTCGGAATTCCCCACCCTGATATTCATGGTCGCTTTGGCAATCGCGCTGGTTGCCTGGTTCAAACACAGCGGAAAAAAGAATCCATGGCCGCTCCTTGCCGGCGGAGCTTTGGGTTTGGCTGCGATGGTGCGCACCAATCCGCTGTTCCTTATCCCGGTCATCCTGCTCTTTGGATTTTGGATTTACCGGCGCAACCTGAAGCGCTATTGGGGTTCGGCGCTGCTGTTCTTATGTGGGATTTTGCTGGTAATCGGTCCGTGGTTGGCATACAACCGTATTAAATACGGCACGGACCCGTTTTCGTACAAAATCAACGCGGTCATTCAGACCAGATTCCAACAACAAGTGCAGCAGCCGGCGCCTACCGGGCTTGACCAACACGATATCAGCCTCCTGGGTGAGCAGCCGGTAATCCCATCGGACACACAACCTGACGAGGGTGCGCCGATGAGCGCAAGGCTGGGTGCAGCCGGGTTTACGCTGGGGCACTTCCTCAACAACGAAATCAAAGCGCTTTTTACGCTGCCGTTTACTGTCTACCCGCTGGAAATTACCCCTGTGCTGGATTTGCCCTACTGGGAGGAACCGGTAAGTTGGCGCGGGGAGATGCCCTTGTCAACCGTTCTGGCGTTTGCCTTGAACCTGGCGCTCATTGGAATTGGGATAGCAGCGAGTTGGAAGCATAACAGCGCGGCGGGGCTGGTCCCGTTGATATTGAATATTGGCTACTATGCCTCAAACGCGCTCGGACGAACTTCAGGCAGCCGCTACCTGCTTCCGGTGGACTGGACGCTGTATTTCTATTTTCTGCTTGCCCTTGTGCTGCTGTACGAGAGCGGTACGCACCTGCGCAGTACCCTTCCCGAGGAACAAAAACCCGCATTAGACCAGCTCAGCGGACAGAAACGCCGCCCCTTGCCATGGACGGTTTCTGCCGGTTTGCTCTTAATCTTAGGCGCCTCAATCCCAATCATCAACCTCAGCTTTCCGGAACTGTATACCCATCAGGTGCAAAGTGAGACTAAAAACGCGCTCCTCTCCAGCCCGCTTTTCAATTCGAATAAAGACCTTACGGCACAGTCGGAATTGCTCGTAAAGAAACGGTCGGCGCAGCTATTCAAGGGACGTATGTTGTACCCACGATACAGAGATTTCGTTCTGAATGGAAAAGAAGGTCTCATCCTGACGGTACTGCGCCCGGAATTGACCGAAGTGTTTTTCTCATTCGACACTGACGACCTTACTTACCTGGAGGCAGGGCAGGAAATCATCGTGCTGGGCTGCCAACGGGAAGGTTATGTGGAAGCTTTTACGGCTTATTTCCCGGAGCAGGGGCTGACCTTGCGCTCGAATAACCCTGATTTTATCAGCAGCTGTCCGTAAGCTTGCTAGTGGACTGTTCCGCGGGCTCAAGGCGAGGAGCTGCCAGGCAGCTGTGTTAAAATAACCTGCAGTTTATTTCATCTCATCGAAAGCAGTGGATTTGCGATGAACGCGGACAAACAAACTAAAAACCCCCCTGAGGATTACGTCTTGCGCCTTTTCAGCAGGAAAAGCCTTTTTCCCTGGCTGCTGGTGCTCGCGTGCATGCTTGCCGGCGCTTTGCTTGGCGCTTTGCTGAGCCTGGCGCTGCCGCCCGTCTACGAAGCCAGAGCGCTGGTCAGCACAAATCTGGAATTGGTTCAGGACGCGAACATCACCGAAATTATGCTGGACGCGGAAATTAATCACATCGGCGAATTGGTTTTCCATCCTGAGGTTGTGAACGCGCTGATTGAAAAAGAAGCCGTCCAGGGCAACATGTTGACGCTTGAACAACTGAAGGATAGTACCTCCGTGGAGCGGCAGTTGATGAATACGGTCATCAAAGTGCGCAGCCGGGACCCGGAGCTCGCGGCGCGCATCGCCTCCGAGTGGGCTGAAATCCTGTTTACGCGCCTGAACGAGGCCTACACCCACGCGGTAGAGCTCTCCAGCGCAAAAATGCAGTACAACAGCATCCGCGACTGCCTGACCGCGCAGCCCAAAGCGCCAAAATCTTTTTGCGCTACCCTGACTGCGGATAACACCCGCGCGGATCTGGAGCGGCTGACCCAAATTATCATCGCGGAGAGCCCGCAAACCCTCGGCCTGACAGTAGCCTTGAACGTCAGCCAGTACCAGCCTGCCGCGCTGCCCGGCGAACCGCTGTACTATTCCAGGGGCGCCCTAATCCTGGGAGGAGCTCTGGCAGGTCTGGCAGCCGGCTTCGCGCTCGCTGAACTCACTTCAGGGCTGAAAAGAAACGATGAAGCCTAAGCTATCTGCGCGGCTGAAAGGTGTTTTTTGGGCGCTGCTGCTGGCAGCACTGCCCTTTACCAGCTTTCCGCTTATTTCACGTCTATCGGGCGGTACTTCGGTCGCGCCGCTTTCAGCCGTTTTTTTGTTAATCCTGGCGCTGTTCTTTTTCCTCCCCGATTTTTTCCGCAGACCAGCCGTTCCGCGGCAAGCTTTGCCGCTGCTGCTGTTCTTCCTGAGCGCGCTTGCATCCTCGGCATTGGCGGTTTTTCTCCCGTTTGAGTCATTTCGCGGGGCAGCAGTGTGGAGAAACGCGTTGGAAGGGATCCTCACCATCGGTTTAGGCATTGCCTTTTATCTCGTTACCATTTCCGTCGTAAGCGATAAGCAGGCACTGAAGACCACGCTAAAATGGATTTACCTCGGGGGAGCGCTGGCCATCCTTGCCTCGCTCGCGCAAGCTGCATGTTGGTACGCGCTGGGAACATATCCAGCGGTATTGAAAAACTTCCAGGCGCTGATTTCCAGCAGCGGCATTCTTTACAAGGCGCGCGTAACCGGCCTGGCTTTCGAGCCTTCATGGCTGGCCAATCAGCTTAATATGCTCTATCTACCCTTGTGGATTGGCTTGTCCGTCAAGGGTTACTCGGTTTTTCGCCGCAAGCTTTTTGGTCTGTTCAGCGTGGAAAACATCCTGATGGGCATGGGGCTGCTTGTCCTGTTTCTCAGTTTCAGCCGCATTGGATGGTTGACAACGCTGGCGATGGCCGCATTTTTGGTTTTTCGTGCTGCAAACAAGCTCATGAATAAGTACCTGGATAAGCGCTCGTTAAGAACAGGACGCGAGAGCAGCAAACTCCGCCATTTCTTCGCCAAACTTGGTCTCTGGATGAGCTTGCTGCTGGTTTTCGTGCTTATCCTGCTCTTGCTGGGGGTGTTCCTCTCACGCGTGGACCCGCGCATGGAAGACTTGTTCGACATCGACCGCTACCGGCAGTTCGGCGTACTGGGGTGGGCCAGCCAGCTCAGCTTCGCAGAGCGGATTATCTACTGGATTACCGCCTTCAAAGTCTTTCTTTCGCGGCCGTTTCTCGGGGTAGGTTTGGGAGGCAGCGGCTTCTTTTTCACACGGCTGACACCGGAATTTGGCTACGGCCTTCCTGAGGTTATCGAATACCTCTTCCGGGATAACGTCATCCCCAATGCCAAAAACCTATGGGTGCGCCTGCTTGCTGAGACGGGGATTCTTGGCTTTTCGCTGTTTTGCGCCTGGTTGAGCTCGCATTTTCACGCAGCCCAACGGCTTGAGAATCTGCGCAAGGACCCGGAAGCGAGCGCTTTTGGCCTGGTTGGAAAGCTGTTTCTGATAGCGGTGGTAATGGAAGGTTTCAGTATGGACAGCTTTGGTTTGCCGTACCTGTGGATTGCCCTGGCGCTGCTCATCAGCGCGTTCCGCATCAACGCCGCAGAGGCAGCTGCTGAAAAGAACGACCAGGCGGCGCTTCCTCAGGATTAGTTTACACACGCCGGATAAAATAAAGCAGAACGCGCGGGGCTTTAGGGTTTCAGGCTTAACTATTCGACCGGCGGCAGTAGGACAGAGCGGTCAAAGCTGTTCAGGTCGCGTTTGCCGCAGGCAAACAGACAAATCCGGATTTCTGCGATCAGCGTCTTGATGAGCTCTCGCAAGCGCGTGTATCCCGCGTCCGCGGCGCGGAGAACCGGACCAGCCATACCACCCAAAGTTGCCCCGAGCGCGAGCGTTTTGGCAATGTCCAATCCATTTTGCAAGCCGCCGGAAGCAAAGACCAGAGCTTGCGGTAATTCTGCCTTGATATCCTGCAGGCAGCGGGCAGTAGGTATGCCCCACGAGCGAAAGTCCGCGGCCAGGCTGACGCGCCACGGGTCGCTTTGGCGGTACATTTCCACCTGGGACCAGGAAGTCCCGCCGGCTCCTGCCACATCAATGGCAGAGACGCCTGACTCGAGGAGCTGTTTGGCAAGCGAGGCGTTAATCCCCCAACCGACTTCCTTGACAATAACCGGCACAGGCAGTTCCTCACACACGGCTTCGATACGCCGCAGCAAGCCGCGGAAATCCGTGTCGCCTTCCGGCTGCAGAGCCTCCTGCAGGGGGTTCAGGTGCAGGATCAGCGCGTCCGCCCGGATCATGTTGACTGCCCGCTTGCATTCCTCGAATCCATAACCTTTGTTCAACTGCACAGCGCCAAGATTTGCAAAGAGTAGTGCCTCCGGCGCGTAAGCGCGCACATCGTAGCTGGCGGCCAATTCAGCATTTTCCAGCGCGGCCCGCTGTGAGCCGACCCCCATGGCCAGGCCGAATTCCTGCGCCGCGGCAGCCAAAAGTTGATTGTAACGCGCTGCTTTCGGGCTACCGCCAGTCATCGAGGAAATCAATATTGGCGCGCGCAGACGCTTTCCAAACAGGCTCAGGGAGAGATCAACCTCCGAGAGGTTAATCTCAGGCAAGGCCTGGTGCAGGAAACTGAAGGATTCAAGCCCCGTGCTCGCGCCCGAAGACACGTCCTTGCTAAGGTTTATTGCGAGATGGTCGTCTTTTCTGTGGGAGGTAGTTGCATCCATAGTTTGATAAAAGTGTTATATTATTGACATTATAATATGACAGACCAATAAACAAAATCCTTTGAGGTAGAGGCGCACATGGAAGACACATTCAAGGCTGTAAAAGAAGTTATCGTTGAAGTACTGAAAATTGACGGCGAGAACATCACTCCGGAGACCCGTTTCATTGAAGATTTGAAAGCTGACTCGATGGATCAGTTCTTTCTGATTGACGGCTTCTGCGAGAAGTTCGATATTAATATTTCGGACGAAACCGCCCGGGATATCCGTTCAGTCAAAGACGCGGTCGCCGCGATTGAAGCACTCAAGAAGTAATTCTTTCTGATTACAGTAGAGGAGCTTTCGGCTCCTCTTTTTTTTTCTTAAATTCGGATAATTTCTGCGATTTCTTCCGGATAAGAAAACAATTGCACACCGGCGCGCAGCAGCGCCTCAATCTTGCTCCTTGCGGAGCCTGTTTTGCCTTCGATGATTGCGCCAGCATGCCCCATGCGGCGGTTTTCGGGCGCGGTTCTGCCGGCAATGTACGCGTATACCGGCTTGGTAACCTGATTAAGAATAAACTCAGCCGCCAGTTCTTCTTCATTCCCACCGATTTCGCCAATCAGGATGATCTGGTCTGTGTGCGGGTCGGATTCAAATAGATCCAGACACTCGACAAAATTAGTCCCGACAATCGGGTCGCCGCCGATGCCCACGCAGGTGGAAACGCCAATGTTGGCATCCTTGAGAACCTGTACCACCTCATAGGTCAGCGTTCCAGAGCGGGACACGACGCCGACGCGGCCTGGAATCGCAATCGAACCCGGGATAATGCCAGCTTTGACCTTTCCGGGAGAGAGAATTCCGGGGGAGTTTGGTCCGATCAGCCGGCTTTCCGAATGTTCCAGCAGGGCGCGGACTTTGAGCATATCTTTGATCGGGATTCCTTCCGATATACACACAATCAGGCGGATTTCCGCTTCGATGGACTCCATGATAGCGTCCGCGGCAGCGTAAGCGGGCACGAATATCACGCTGGTATCCGCCTGGGTGGACTCTTTGGCATCCCGGACGGTATCGAATACCGGCACTTTATCCCCCAAAACCCATTCGCCGCCGTGCCCGGGTGAGGTGCCCGCGACGACGTTCTTCGCGTAGGCTTGCATGCGTTCGCTGTGATACAGTCCTTCGCGTCCGGTAATCCCCTGGACGAGGATGTGTGCGTTCTCATTCAATAGGATTGTCATGCCGGCACCTGCATGGACTCCCGCACGGCGATTTTCGCGGCGGACATTAATGTTTCTGCTTGGAGCAGTTGGGGGTAGTTTTCCAGGATTTTTCTACCCTCTTCAGCGTTTGTGCCCGCCAGGCGCACAACGATGGACAGACCAACCGGCATCTCAGGTATGACAGCCGCCAGCCCTTTCGCCACTTCATCGCAGCGGGTGATCCCCCCGAAAATGTTAATCAGGACGGCCTTCACTTTAGGGTCCTTCATAATGATAGTGAGCGCGGCCGCCACCTTGTCGGCGGTAGCGCCGCCGCCAATATCCAGGAAATTGGCCGGCTCGCTGCCAGCCTGCTGGATGCAGTCCATCGTCGCCATTGCCAGCCCGGCGCCGTTGACCATGCAGCCGATGTTTCCGTTCAACTGAATGTAATTCAGGCAGAACTTGCGGGCTTCCTGCTCGGTAGGCGTCTCGACAATTTGATCGGATAACTCGAGAAAATCTTTCTGTCGGTAGAGCGCATTGTCATCGATAGTCATTTTCCCGTCCAACGCCATCAACGACCCCTCAGGGGTGACCGCGAGCGGATTGATTTCCACCAGCGTGGCATCCAGGCGGTCAAAAAGCTTCCAAAGTGCGGCCGCAATATGCTGCAGTGGTTTCCAGAGGGCGTAATCAATACCCAATCCGGATGCCAGGGCGCGGACTGTGTAGTTCTGCAGCCCAAGCAGAGGATTGATGGCCGCTTTCTCAATTCGTTCAGGAGCTGTCAGCGCGACCTCTTCGATTTCTATGCCGCCAGAGGATGAGAGAATCAGGATGGGCTTGGCCAGGGAACGGTCGTTTACGATACCAAGATAGAATTCCCCGGAATAATCCACCGCTTTTTCCACTAAAAGGCGCTGGACCGGTATTCCGCGAATCTGGCTGTTCAAGATCAGGTTGGCATTCGATTCAATTTCGCTATCGTTCCTCACAAGTCTGACGCCGCCGGCTTTGCCGCGCCCGCCGGAAAGCACCTGGGCCTTAAGAACTACAGGGTATCCAATTTCGGCTGCCACCTGCCGGGCTTCAATCGGGGTGTTCGCCAGTCCGGATTTTGGTACAGGAATTCCTTCACGAGCGAAAAACAATTTTGCCTGGTATTCGTGAAGTTTCATTGCACTCCAGTAGAGCTTTTCTTTTATTTTACCCGAACTAGCATAAAAACAGCCCGGGAAATGCCCGGGCTGTGCTCCTTTTCTGATTGAATTAGCCTTTCAAGTATTCCTGCAAGGCGTCTTTGCTGATTCTGAATGCGCTGCCAATCTTGCGGGCCTTCAAATCACCAGCGGTAATGGCAGCCAGCACGTCTTCCTCCGAGACTTTCAGGAAGGCGGCGGCTTCTGAGGGGGTCATCACATCCGGCATGGCCGGCACCGCGGCGGCGCCTGAGCCGGCAGCGGCAGGGGTCTGCCCGGCCTGGGACATGCCCGCCAGCGAATTGCTGAGCACGCTGCCAATGCCCATGCCCGCGCCGATGCCAGCAGTAAGGCCGGCACCGCCCGCAGGATTCTGGGCGGCATCGCGCATGGCATCCGCGGCTTGCAGCTGGGTGTAGGTCTGCATGTCGAGCATACCCATCTGGCGCAGTTCCTCAGCGGATTTATCGGAGGGCTTTAGATTGCCGATATAGAAAGACTTGAGCAGCAAGCCGATGGCGAGGAAATCGTCCTGGGCTTTCGCGCGGACCGCGGCGCCCAACTCTTCGGTCAGGCCGATCAATTCGAGTACGCTGCTCTTGGAAGTGGTTTCGCCGAGCACGTCCTGCAGTTTGGAAAGCAGCATGGTGCGCAAGCGGGTTTCAATATCAGAAGTGCGATAAGCGCCCTGCGCGCCAACCAACTGCGTGACGAACTGCTGGGGGTCTTTTACCTGGAAACTATACGTACCGAAGCCCTGCAGCAGCGCGATGCCCAGACCAACGCCCGGGTTGCGCACGATGATAGGTTGGGGGGTGCCCCATTTCCGGTCAGCAAATTCCCGCATGGAAACATAATAGACTTCAGCCGTGAAAGGCGTGCGGCCGCCAAAAGCCTGTCCCAAAAGATTGGTCAGCAGTGGGACGTTAGCGGTGGTGATGGTGTGCCGGCCGGGGCCTAACACATCCAGCGCGCGCCCGTCGCGGAAGAACACTACGTTTTGTGATTCGCGGACGATGACCTGCGAGCCAAAGCGCAAGTCAGCAATGCCGGTTTCCGGGAAGCGATGAACGATTTCATCCGCCATCTCGCTGGGATATTCAACAACATCAAAAATTCTTGTCATTTTGATTCCTCCAAATCCATTGCCACATCAAATGTCAGGCAGCCGCGATGCCTTTTAGCAGGTCCGACCGCTGATTAAAGGTCTCCAGGCAAGTCTGCGCGGCAGTCGTAAGGTTCTTGATTGCGGCAGGCAGTCCGTCTGTGCCGATGGAAGCTTCCACGTTGTCAATCGCATGGGAGACTGTCTCACCAGAGCTGAGCAGCTGGTTATCGAGCTGATAGACCTGTACCAAATCGTCTTCCTTGATTTTGACAGCGTCGAAAATGCCGGCATATCCATAGGATGCGGTGCGCACCCTGTCAATGAATTGGCGCAGCTTGATTGCAGCCGCCTCAAGGTCGTCAATATATGCCAGACCACCCTGGGAAATCAAATCCCGCTGAAGGCCGGAAACACGCTGGTAGAGGGTTTCAAATTCCAACGCCACCTGCTCGCGCAGTAATTTATCGGACATTCTGCGGTCGCCGCGTTCTACGTAGCCACTAAAACCTGGAATCTTCGCGATGAGCTTTTTGAAGAAATCCTGTTCACCGACTACTTTATCGTAAATATCACTCATTATTGCTCCTTTTAAACCGAATAGTGACGATTCTTCTGTATCATACAGTAATCCATAGGAAAAAACAACAGATTATATAGCGGTGTTAGGGTGCTCGAGAATGTAATTATAATTGAACTCAATACCTTATGCCCCTCGGAGAGTCTGATGCGTTCACAATCCCCTAAAGGTTGGGGGCCGGTGGAATATGTTCTGCTGGTCATCCTCATTTTTCTGGTCATCTTTACCATTCTTTCACTTTTTTGGCCAGCTATCCAACTTTTCTACAACGCCAATCTGAAATAGAACGATGGCGGATAAGTACGCACTGCTTCAGAGTGGCTATAAGGCATTTTGGAACTGCCTCGATTGGGTCTTCCCGCCGAACTGCGTTGGCTGCGGCGCTGAAGGGTATCAGATTTGCCCCGATTGTCTGCAGAAAATCCAGTTTACCAGCCGGGAGAGCTGTGTCAGATGCGGGAGAAGCTTACGAAGTCGTGGGGTGTGCAAGGGCTGCCTTCAGCAGCCCCCCGCTTTTACGGAGCTGCGCAGCCTGGCTATCTACGAGGGGACTATCCAGAAGATTGTCGTAAATCTCAAATACAAGGCTGACCTGGGTTTATCCCTTATGGTATCTGAATTAATGAGCAGATTGGTCCAGGCTGAAGATTGGGAGCTTGATATGGTTGTGCCGGTTCCGCTTAACGAAAAACGGCGTGAGGAGCGCGGCTATAACCAGGCTGCCGTGCTGGCATTTCCACTTTCTCTCAACCTGAAGCTCCCGATGCGCGTGAGAGCTCTGGCGCGGATACGGGATACAGAATCCCAGGTTCACCTGAACGCCGCGGAGAGGAAAGCCAATGTTCAGGGCGCTTTTCTGGCTGACCCTCTTCTCGTGCGGGGGAAAAGGGTGCTGCTGGTGGATGACGTCTGCACCACAGGGGCAACCCTGAACGCTGCTGCGGAAGCCCTTTGCAGCGCGGGCTGCAGCGATGTGCGCGTGCTGACGCTGGCAAAAGCCATAGACCATCGCCAACCAGTTGAAATTACGACTCCAAACAAGGTATAATTTGGTTATAACCCAGAGGAGGTGCCTATGACACTGAAAATCGATGTTTTTACGAAAGATTTAGACCTCACGGATAAAATTCACGATTACGCGACAAAGAAAGTATCCAGATTGCAAAGGTTCCTGAATGAAATCGGGGACTGCAGAGTGGACCTGGCTTACGCCAAGAACGCCAGGAACGCTTCGGACCGCTTTATTGCTCAAATCACAATCCGGGGAAAGGGGTTTATCCTGCGCTCTGAAGAACGCGCTGACGGGATTTTTGCCGCCATCGATGCGACGGTCGATAAAATGACCCGCCAGATCGAGCGCTTTAAGGGCAAACGCTGGGATCACCGCCCTGAAGGAGCGGTGGTAGAAACTCCCGAGCCGGTTGAGGAAGCCGCGGAAGAAACCGCGCCAGTGATTGTGCGCCGAAAGAGCTTTACGCTTACTCCCATGGACGAGGCGGAAGCGCTGGAACAACTGCAGCTGCTTGGGCACGAAGATTTCTTTGTGTTTTACAATGCCAACACCAACAAGATCAACGTGCTCTACAAGCGCCGCGATGGAACCTACGGCTTAATCGATCCAATCGTAGGTTAACCCCATACAAAGGTTAGGCAGCCCTTTCGAAGGGCTGCCTTTTTGATTAAGATAGATGCAGGAGTACTTATGGAATGCGATAAACCTTTATTCAAAGCGGCAGATCTTTTCTGCGAAACCGAAATGGATTTTGACAAGATCCAGCGGGCAACCACGAAAATTTTGGAAGGCATCGGGGAGAATCCGGAGCGTGAAGGTCTGCTGAAGACTCCCTCGCGCGTGGCTAAATCCTATGGGGAAATCCTGGCTGGCTACCGAATGAATCCTGAGGAGCTTGTCAACAATGCCTTGTTCACCGTGGATTACGACGAGATGGTCATTGTACGCGGAATTGAGTTTTACAGTATGTGCGAACATCACATGCTGCCTTTCTACGGCATTGTCCACGTGGCGTATATCCCTTCCGGGAAAGTAATCGGGCTCTCGAAAATCCCCAGAATTGTAGAAATGTTCTCTCGTCGTTTGCAGGTGCAGGAGCGCATGACCATCCAAATCGCGGATTTCATCCAGGAGACCTTACAGCCCAAGGGCGTGGCAGTGGTGACGGAGGGTAAGCATCTTTGCATGATGATGCGCGGCGTAAAGAAACAGGATGCCAGCATGACCACGTCGCATATGATTGGCGCGTTCAGAGAACAGCTTTCGACGCGGATGGAATTTATGAACAGAATATCTGCGGAACTGAAACTTTAGCCAGCTCTTTTCCGGCGGAAGATTTCGACCCCTACACGGGCTGTGTTCGAGACCTTTTTGGGCTTTTCGACGCGAACGCGAACAGCTTCCAGGGGAAAAGTTTGGAGCAGGTATTGACTCAGATGCTCTGCAAGCGCCTCGACCGTGTGAAACTGGGTATCGGAAACCTGTTCGCTAACCGCCCGGGCAATGGTCGAATAACTGACTGTATCGGCAATCCGGTCGGTGACGCCTGCGAGATGCAGGTCGCGATACAGGACTAAGTTGATGAACAGGATCTGCGGTTTGTCGCGTTCCGGGTGTTTGACCCCGATGATACCGGTGGTTTGCAAGTCAGCGATGATGATCTTATCCATGTCAACCTCCGCTTTATTGTACTTCGAATGGAAAATCGCGTGAAAATTGTCTGCTTTTCTATCAACCCAATCTTTCCTGACCGCATCACCGGCGGCGCGTCCAAGCATCTGATGCGTCTGGTTTCCTACCTGGCGGACCAGGGGCACCAGGTGGTCCTGCTTGCCGCGGAAGCGCTTGGCGGGCAGGAAGTTTTTTCGTTGGGCGAAAGAATCCTGGTCAAACCCGTCCTGCCTTTCCATCTGCCGTTTCCGCAGCCTTATCTCGTCTCGCCGGCGGATCTGGCTCTGATTTGCGAGTTGACCGCGGATGAACTGCGCGGCGCGGACAGGTTTTACATCCACGACGGCGAGCTCCTGCTTCCATTTCTGTACAGTGCGGTCCCCACCATCAGTTCTTTTCGGGATAATTTCTACCCGGAATCCATTCTGGGCTCCTTTATCACCCAGGCTGATGCGATCATCGCCGTTTCCAGGTTCTCCGCGGAAACGCTTAAAGCTTCCGCAGGTCGGGTTTTGCCAGGGATTGCCTCGCGAATTCATACCGTCTTGAACGGTATGGACCCGGAGATTTTTCACCCGGCTGACCCCAGCCCGATACTCGAGAGATTCGGGCTTCATCCATCCAATCAGCGCGTCCTCCTGCATCCGCACCGGCCGGAACCGGGCAAGGGGCTGCTCGAAACCATCCAGGTCGTTGACTTACTCCGGAACCAATACGGGTACGATACTCTCAGGGTGCTGGTGCCGCAGTGGCTGGAGCAGATGAACGGCCAGGCCGAAAGCAGTTTTCATGCCCAAATCACCGCGGAATTGACCAGGCGCGGACTCACGGAAAACTTCATCTTCCACCCCTGGATAAGCCAGGCCGAGATGGCCGAGTATTATTCCGCCGGGGAGCTGACGTTTTGCCTTGGGAACATGGCGGAAGCCTTTGGGAACGTGGCGTATGAATCTTTGGTGTGCGGCACGCCGTCTCTTGCCGCCAGGGTGGGCGTGCACCGCAGCCAACTGCCGGATGATCTGCTCAGTAAGGTGGACTACGGCGACGCGCAAGCTGCCGCAGCTGAGGCGGACAAGCTCTTGCAGGCAAGGACGCGGGTTTCAGGGGAGCGGCTCAGCAGAATCCGCGAGACATTTTCGTTAGACAGGCAGCTTGAAGCTTACGCGAAAATTATTTGTGAAACCGAAAAGCTTCCTTTACCGGAAAGCAAGCCCTTTCACGCGGACGATAATAGCGCCTATACCCTGGCGCCCTGGTGTTACGCGAGCCCTAAAGGCATCTACCACGACTACCATTCCAGGTACTACGAGCTGCCCGGGCTGCAGCAATTGGTGGAGAGCGCTGAAATAATCACTCCGCAACTGCGCCAGCGCTTTGAGGTACCCGCACAGCTGGTTCTGGAATGGTACAAGCTCGGGCTGCTGGTTCCCGTCCGGGATTAAATTCCTTCCCCGCCGTCGACGCGGACAATCGTGCCAGTCATAAAATCCTGTGAAAGGATGTGCAGGACGTTTTCGGCGATAATCTCCGGGCTGCCCACGCGCTTGAGCGGAATGCGCCGCTCAGCCAGAGCCTGCATGTCGGTACCTTCGCGACCTGCCAGCGGCAGCATCACGCCCGGAGCAATCGCGTTGACCGTAATTCGGGGGGCAAGTTCCAGCGCGAACATAAGGGTCATCTCGTTTACCGCCGCTTTGGTAAGGCGATAAGCGAAATGGTCCGGCTGGTGCCGGAACACCTTGGCATCGGAAATGTTGACGATTTTCCCGGGTAAACCCTCCGGCAGCTGCGCGGCGAACTCACGAATCAGGAGTACCGGCGCAAAGAGGTTGAGCCGGAACTGCTTTTCCAGCAGCTCCGGCGTCGTGTCTATCCCTTTGCCAGGCAGGTAAATCGCGGAATTGTTTATTAGAATATCCAGATGGCCGAATTCGGCGGTGCCGAAACGCATAAGCGCGCGCAATTCCTCCGGCTCGCTCAGATCCGCCTGATAAGTCAGCGCTTTGACTCCCAACGAAGCAGCGTAATCTCTGACTTCCTCTGAACCCTCAGCGGAGCTGTTGTAATGCAGCACAAGCTGGCAGCCATTTTCAGCCAGCGTGCGGGAAATCGCCTTCCCCAGGCGCACGCCGCTGCCGGTTATTAATGCGGTTTTTCCTGCTAATTCCACTGTGCGCTCCTTTCCTGATTCCGGAAATCCCGATCATAAAAAATGGAAGCCACTAATTCTTGGGAAGCCCATGGATTACCGTTTCTGAAGGCGCCTCCACCACGAATTGGAATTGGACGAGTTTTTTCGATTTTGGCGCCAGCGTCAGATTCCAGGTCATCCGATTCAGTTCGTCCTTGCTGTCAGGGTTCGGCTCCGCTCTATCCAGGCGGACCTTAATGTCTTCATGCAGAGAGACGGGCAGTTGATCCTGCAGGACGAGAGAAATCGTTTCCTCCGTCGGATTCGTGATCGTGATTTGATAGCCGTAATTTCTCAGGCGTTTCTCCTGCAGAAACTTGCCTGCCGCCGACTGTTTGATGATTTCCCGTTTGATTTCCAAACGCTCATCAACGCCAAAATTCAGGCGGTGCTCGCCTCCCTGAGGGATTAGCGGGATTGCGACGAAACCGATGAAAGCATCATCCGCGTAAAGCGCCGCTTTCCCTTCCAGGAAAACCAGTTTGCTGGTGTTCACCAGCTTAACACGGCGGAAAACTTCTTCTGAAAGGCGCGGAACGGCCAGGCGGTCTTCTTCCACATCCAGCGTGAGGTTCGAGATGACAAACCGGGACGGGGAGGGCTGGCTGGGAAGCGATACTTTTTGCGTGAGGGTGTAGCGAGCTGCTGCGCCAAGTGTGTCAACATTGGCTTCTTCATAAGTCGCTTCGGCTGAGGATAATGCAGTTGTGCTGAGATCCAGCATTGTTGCCTCACCCTCATCAACGTCTTTCCTCGCGCGGCCCATGCGGGCATTGGGGGCGGCTTGAGGAAGCGACATGATAAATTCCTTTTGAAGGTACCACGGCTTCATTTCCGGCAGTTTGGCATAGGCGCGGGGGACGGATGTGCTCAGTTCCATGTTGATATCCTGCCAGTTTTCCCCGCTTTCCTGGGATACGCTGGCAGTATACAAAATCTCCAGCTTGCCATTCCGCAGGGAAAAGTCGTAGTTTGGTTCCCAGGAGCAGCCGGGCTGCAGGTAGCTCAGCTCAAGGTTCAGCGTACCGCTGGCTTCCAACACCACCGGCAGGTCAATCTGGTAGGAGGCGGTTTTCTGCTGGGAATTTAACTGTTCCAGTTCCATCTTTTTCGCGGCGAACTGTTTCTGCAGCTCAATCAAACCGAGCTGAAAGTCAGATCTTTCCGTGAGGGCTTTCTCCCTTTCGACTGAGACTGCCGCAATCGTTTCAAAATGCTGGGATATTGTCAGCTTCTGGTTGGTGAGGCCGAAGGCAAAGCTGCGGGTTTCCTTTAGCAGATTATCCACGTGTTCAATCCTGGCATTCACTGCCGCGATTCGGGATTGCTGCCTTTGGATGCCCTGGTTCAGGCGTTCAACCTCTTCGATGAGGTTCTGGATTTCGCTTTTCGCGATTTTTTCCAGGTAGACCAGCTTCGAGGAGAAACCTTCCAGCTTCGTCCCGGGGACGCCGGCAGCCCGCACGCGGATTGATTCAAGGCTCAGGTCGGCAGGCAAATCTGAAAATTCCAATAGTGTTCGTCCTTTTTCGAGCGGGATGCTTGCGGTTCTGGTCACTCTGGCTGCATCAGGATAGATGGCAGCTTTACACACATGTGAAGCAATCAACATTTTCCTTCTCCCTTTTTCGGCTCGTTTCAAACTATTGTATAATTTTCCGATGAACTTTACAAGAAGCGCCTGGAGGCCGCATGACCAAAGTGCTTGGCGTTGATCCCGGAGATGTACGCATCGGGATTGCGTT
>DAONFX010000001.1:19690-87370 GCA_035403825.1 Anaerolineaceae bacterium | reverse complement strand
AACTGAGAGCAGTTTTTCACAACACGGATACGGCAATGTGGAAAGCTGGACAGAAGTGGCGGCCCGCGCGCGCAGGCGGCGCTGCTTTTGGGACGGGGGCGAGCAAATGGCCTGTTACATCGCTTCCCGCTCGGATATCGATGACGTGGTGCCCACTCTGACCGCGCTGCAAATCGTATGGAACAAACTGAACGCCTTGCTCAGCCATGGACCGGAGGAACTGTATCGGACAGCCTCGCCTTCGGACCCTGAACGTTTCAAGCGGCTCGCCCTCCAGCTTAAGTTAAGCGAGGAGGAGCTTGGCAGACTGTACACTGTGCTGGGAGATCGTTTCAACGAGGTCATGGGGCAATTCGCGCAGGTGAAGTGCAACTTCCGGCTGCAGCTCCTCAGCGGCTCCCTGAACGATTACCGCAAAGCCACTGAGACCTGGTGGGAAAAAATCGAAAAGCAGTACCCGCATATCAATAAACGTCCGATTTATTTTGTGTCCTCCAACACACACAGCGTGGTAAACCTGCTTTCCGGCTTCGCGCTCAGCAGGCAGGATCAGTTAATCGATTTCATCCACAGTGCCGACCAGCCTGCCCTATTGGCTGAGTGGGAAGACATCCAGAGCAAGGCGGTGCCTTCCAGTCAGGAAAACTTCTTCTATTACGTAATGAAGAAATACCAATCCTCATCGGCAGGCAAAGATGCCTGGCAGGAACAACTCAGCTTCGAGAAGCAGCGCGGCATCTATCGCTTCCCGAGTGTGCACTCATTTGACATCGAAGCGCAGGTGATTGAGCTGTCCAGACTCAATCCCGAAAGCGTTGACAGCCGCATCACTCCCTGCCCTTTACCCGGCTGCGCCGAATGGAGCTTTCTGAAGAAATCCGACGCGCTGATTGTGAATATTGATTATCCGCTTGGTTTTGGCGCCTACCACCTGCTGACGAAAATCGCGGAAAACGCCGCGCAGATTCTGGGCATTTACGTGATGGGCAAGGCCGCCAGTCTGAACGGCGTGCGCGGCGATGTCGTGCTCCCAAATGTGGTATACGACGAACATTCCAAGAACACCTATATCTTTGATAACAACTTCCAGGCTTCAGATGTATCACCGTATCTCGTTTATGGCACCGTGCTGGATAACCAGAAAGCGGTTTCCGTCTGGGGCACTTTTTTACAGAACGCGACGGTCATGGATGTGATTTACCGCGAAGGCTATACGGATATCGAGATGGAAGCCGGCCCGTATCTTTCGGCGATTTACGAGCTTTTCCGCCCGCAGCGGCACCCGGTGAATGAAATCGTCAACCTGCACAAACTGCCGTTCGACCTCGGCATCCTGCATTATGTTTCGGATACGCCCCTGACCAAAGGTCAAAACCTCGGCGCCGGCGCGCTTTCATACCTGGGCATGGATTCCACCTACGCGAGCTCGCTGGCCATCCTGCGCCGCATTATGCAGCGCGAGTCGGAGCGCGTCTCAGCCCGCTAAACTAAACCTCGTGCTTCAGAGGCTGTCTAAAAAGAACAGGTCTTCCTTTTTTGGCAGACCTGAGTGGGAGAATACGCCTGGTGTAGACCTCGTTTGGATAGCGCAAATCCGCAAAAACCGATAAAAACGGGCGCGGAGTGGGAAATCAATAAGGGCTGTCCGATTTTTGGGACAGCCCTCTCTCCTAACCAAGCCGCATGCGCAGCTTTTCCGCGCTGACCCGATAAGTCTCCAACTTCTCGCGTTCGGCTTGCACGATCTTTTCAGGCGCCTTTTGGGCAAACGGACTTGCCAGCAAAGCTTCCAGGCGCGCGATTTGGCTCTCCACTTCTGCCAACTCTTTCCGCAAGCGTTCCTCCTCCGCCGCGTCATCCCTGGCATCCGCCAGCTGCACAAGCACTTCGATCTCATTCACCACCAGCCCGGCCATCCCGCTTTGGCTTTCCGGCTTTTCCGTGCGGATTTCCGTCAATTCCGGGTCCAAGCCGGCCAAATCGCACAGTACCAGCTTCTGAGACTCAAGCAGAATCTGCTGCTTATCCGAAACAAATACCGCGTGCAGTTTACGCGCCGGCTCTATTTTGTAATCCGAGCGCAGGTTGCGAATGGCGCGGATAAGCTCCTGGGTGGTGTTGAAATCTTTAATCATTTCGTCTTCCCAGCTTTCCATTTCCATGCGCTCCGGCCAGCGCGCCAGGATGAGCGCCTCTTCCCAGCCAGACCGGCTGTGGATGGGCAGGCCGGCGTCCAGGCAAGCCTGTTTCAGGTAGCCCCACAGCGCTTCGGTCACGAACGGGGTAAAGGGATGCAGCAAGCGCAGCATCACGTCCAATACCCGCGCGAGCCCGAAGGCGGTAAAGTACGCCCGGCTGCCGCCTTCCGCAAGCTGCCGCTTGGAAGCTTCCAGATACCAGTCCGCGAACTCACTCCAAAAGAACTCATAGACCTGTTTGCCTGCTTCCCCAAACTGGTAATTCTCGAACAATCCATTCACGCTGTTGACCACCTGCTTGAGCCGCGCCCAAATCCATAGGTCGGGCAGGGTCCAGACCGGTTCCTCCGCCGGTCTCTGCCCGGCGCGGTCCACCGCGGAGATGACAAACCTGCCGATGTTCCAGACCTTATTGGCAAAGTTGCGGTTGGATTCCACTTTTTTCACGGAGATGTTCATGTCGTTCCCCGGTGTGCTGCCGACCAGAAGAGTAAAGCGCAAGGCATCCGTCCCCAACGAGTCCATGACCTCCAGCGGGTCGATGGCATTGTTCTTGGTCTTGCTCATCTTTTGACCCTTTTCGTCGCGGATGATGCCGTGCAGATAGACCGTATGGAAAGGCGCCTTGCCGGTGAATTCCACGCCGTCCATAATCATGCGCGCGACCCAGAAGAAAAGGATGTCATAACCCGTTTCAAGCACTGAGGTTGGATAGAAATACTCGTAATCCGGCGTCTTTTCCGGCCATCCCAGCGTTGAGAAGGGCCACAAACCGGAAGAGAACCAGGTGTCCAAAACATCCGGGTCCTGTTCCAGGTGCTCGCTGCCGCATTTCGGGCAGCGTTCCGGCGTTTCGCGCGCGACAATGACTTCCCCACAGTTCTGACAGTACCACACAGGAATGCGGTGCCCCCACCACAGCTGGCGGCTGATGCACCAGTCCTGGATGTTATCCATCCAGTTATGGAAGACCTTGGTGAAGCGTTCCGGCACGAAAGTAACCCCTCCTGCTTCCACTGCCGCTTTGGCGTTTTGCGCAAGCGTCCCCATGCGCACGAACCACTGGGTCGAGACCAGCGGCTCCACAATTTCACCACCGCGTTGGGACCTGGGCACGCTCATCATGTAAGGCTCTTCCTTGATGACCAGCCCAAGCGCGCGCATTTCTTCCCACAGCGCTTTGCGGGCAGTATAGCGGTCCATGCCCTGATAAGGCCCGGCGTTTTCATTCAGCGTCGCGTCGGGATTCATGATGTTAATCAGCGCCAGGTGGTGCCGCTCCCCAATTTCGTAGTCATGCGGGTCGTGCCCGGGCGTGATTTTGAGCGCGCCGGTGCCGAACTCGCGTTCCACGTATTCGTCCGCGACCACCGGGATTTCCCGTCCAAGCACCGGCACCCGCACCGTCCTGCCGATGAAGTGCTGGTAACGCGGATCTTCGGGGTGTACTGCCACCGCGGTATCGCCCAGGATGGTTTCCGGTCGCGTGGTCGCCACCGGGATGAAATCGCCGGAACTATCCGCCAGAGGATAGCGGAAGTAGTACAGGGTGCCCATTTCCTCGGAGTACTCCACTTCCAGGTCCGAAACAGCGGTCTTGAGGCCTGGCGCCCAGTTAATCATGCGAGGACCGCGATAAATCAAGCCTTTCTCGTACAGGCGCACGAATGCTTCGCGCACCGCGCGCGATAGCCCATCGTCCAACGTAAAGCGTTCCCGTTCCCAGTCGCAGCTGGCGCCAATCCGGCGAATCTGATGCGTGATTTGCCCGCCGTACTGTTCTTTCCACTGCCAAATGCGTTTCTCGAAAGCTTCCCGTCCGAGCTGCGTTCTGGTCAACCCTTCTTTAGCCAGCTGCTTTTCGACCTGCAGCTGCGTGGCAATTCCGGCGTGGTCGGTGCCCGGCACCCACAAAGTTGGTTCGCCCTTCATGCGGTGGTAGCGGATCATCAGGTCTTCCGTCGCGACAAAAAGCGGATGCCCCAGATGCAGCCCGCCGGTGACGTTCGGCGGAGGAATAACGATGACAAAGGGCTTGATAGAAGGGTCGTGTCCGGGCTTGTTCGGGTCATTCGTCGGGCGAAAATACCCCTTGCTCTCCCACTCGGTATAAATCTTTTCTTCGTATTCCTTAAAGTCATAGGTCTTTGGCAGCTCGGTCATCTTCTTTTCCTCAACATTAAAATAAAAACTTTCGCCGGTTGAGGGCGAAAGTCTCCGTGGTACCACCTCATTTCATTGACATACGTCAATGCACTCAAACGCGCTAACGGGCGTACCCGGACCGGTCTATTCTCCTTTTCGGATTTCTGCGGTCATCAATCCGGCGACTTCGTCCTGTGCCTGTGCTGCGGGTTGTTTCAGCCTTCCCAACCCTTCTCTGTCAGCGGCTGCGGATTACTACTCCGTAAACTCCATTATAACGCAGTTTTGTCAGAACCACTACTTGTCCATGCTGACGACCTGGTGTTCCCAGCGGTGCCAGCCGTTGAATTTTTCGTCGATAATACGCTTGCCCTCGCCGGGTTTGGGTTGATTAAGCAGTTCCAGGTCCGCGTCCACCATAATCCGTACCAGCTCATGGAACTTGATTTTCGGTTCCCAGCCCAGCTTGGTTTTCGCTTTGGTCGGGTCGCACAGCAGGTAATCCACTTCCGTCGGGCGGAAGTAGCGCGGATCAATTTCCACATACTTGTGCCAATCCATACCCGCGTATCCAAAAGCCTCATCCAAAAAGTCGCGCACGGAATGCGCTTCGCCGGTGCCAATGGCATAATCGTCGGGTTGCTCCTGCTGCAGGAGCAAATGCATCATTTCCAGGTATTCCGGCGCGTAACCCCAGTCGCGCTTGGCGTCCAGGTTGCCCAAAAAGAGCTTGTTTTGCAAACCTGCGCGGATGGATGCCACCGCGCGGGTGATCTTGCGGGTCACAAAAGTCTCACCGCGGCGCGGGGATTCGTGGTTGAAGAGGATGCCGTTCACCGAGTACATGCCGTACCCTTCGCGGTAGTTGACCGTCATCCAATAAGCATACAGCTTGGCGGCGGCGTAGGGGCTGCGCGGCTGGAAAGGGGTGCTTTCGTTCTGCGGGGGCCTGGCGCTGCCGAAAAGTTCGCTGGAGGAGGCCTGATAGAAGCGGCTGTTTATCTTGCTTTTCCGGATAGCTTCCAGGATGCGGGTAGTGCCAAGCCCGGTGATATCGCCGGTGTATTCTGGCATGTCAAAGCTGACGCGCACATGGCTTTGGGCTGCCAGGTGGTAGATTTCGTCCGGTCTGGTAGTGTAAATCACATCCAGGAGCGTATCCGTCGCGCCCATGTCGCCGTAATGCAGGAACAGGCGTGGTTTTTCACCGTTTCCGTGCGGATCGTGGTACAGATGGTCGATTCGGCGGGTATTGAAAGTGCTGGAGCGCCGGATAACGCCGTGCACTTCATAACCTTCGCTCAGTAACAATTCAGCCAGGTAAGAACCATCCTGACCAGTGATGCCAGTAATTAAAGCTGTCTTCATGAAAACCTCATTCGCGTAATAGACCGCAATTTTACCATCCGGGCTTAGACTGTCAACCAGGCGGAGAGGCGCCCGGGCAGCTGCGCCAAACTACCACAGGCGGAATTCGCTTTTTTCCTGCGAGAACTTCCCGCTGTCCAGCACATGTGTGGTGGGGACATAATTCATGAACGTGTTCGATACCACCAGGCTGTGGGTCTTGGCGCCGCCCGGGAAGAAGCTGACCCCTTCCAACACAGCTTTGGTCGTGGTCAGTATTGGCGTTACCGCGGTGGCACAAAAGATCAGGTTTTCCCCGGGCGCCAGAGTTTCGGCTGTATACACTTCGTCCAATCGGATGCCCATGCGCGTCAGCCTTGCCCGGTCAGCGTCGTCCTTGGGCTTAAAGACGGCCTGCATGCCCCCGCCCAACAGCTTGATTGCCGCCGCGGATATGACGCCTTCCGGCGCAGCGCCAATGCCCATCACCGCATGCACGCCCGCGCCTTTAAAACAGGTAAAAATGCAGGGCATCAGGTCGCCATCCATGATGAGATTCACGCGCGCGCCGGTGGAGCGGACGCGCCGGATGAGTTCCTCGTTCCTCGGGCGGTCCAGGATGGTCACGGTGATTTCAGCCAGGTTTTCGCGGTGCAGCGCCGCGGCGATCCGGCGGATATTTTCTTCGGGTTCCACTCGGATATCAACCAAAGGCGCAGCTTCGCGCCCCACACACAGCTTATCAAGGTAGGTATCCGAAGCCTGAATGAGCCCGCCGGAGGAAGAAGCTGCCAGAACGCAAACCGCGCCGGGCTTCAGGTCAGCGGTGGCATTGGTATTTTCGAGCGGATCAACGGCAATATCAATGGCGATGTTTCCTCTGCCCAGCCGCTCACCGATGAACAACATCGGTGCGTCATCACGTTCCCCTTCCCCGATTTTGATATGCGACGAAAACCCGCGCATTTCGTCCAACGCGGAACGCATCGCGTCCACCGCCGCCTCATCTGCCAGGTGCTTATCGCCTTTGCCCGCCGAGCGCGCCGCGGCAATGGCGGCATTCTCAGTGACCTTCAACAGCTGCCACGAGAGGTGTGAAAATGCTTCGTTCATAGAGACTTCTTGCTTCTGTTCCACCTGTATGTCCTTTCCTGTTGGTTGGTTGGTAAACAAAAAACTGGACCGAAGCCCAGCCTGGGATTAACCTGATGTGAAGCACATTCCGCTATTACCGGCAAGCCCGTTGTGTGAAAAGCGCCTGTTGATTTTCATGCCGTCCGTGTGCTTAATGTTCTGTATCCGAAAACTTTCTGAAAAAATCCAATCCACAAACTCATTATATCAACAAGTAGCAGCCCGCCATTACCAAAAATCTGGGCTGAAATAGAAAAATAGACATATCCCAATGTCGTTCAGGAGCTACGAAATCATCCTTCTATTCCATAATGTTCTATGACAATGGAATGCGAATACCTTGACACACAAGGCAATAGCAGCCTTTCCCCTCTTCCCCCCTTCCCAGCGGTTTGACCGGGGCAAAATAGCGCCGCTTGCCGCCGGGCAACAGTCAGGTTTCGGTAATCAGGAAACATTAGCGAAATGAAGAAAGTTGATGGCCGGGGAAAAATCCATCCTGACGGCTTCATCCACGCATCAGGACCTTTCTATCTCCTGGACACACCGGAATCTGGTCGCTGTACCTTGTTCAGGACTTCTCCAACCCGATGCATATTCCGGTAAAGCCGCGGTTCTATAAGGTATAATTTTTTAAACTTTCGCTTTTGGAAAAGGAGCAAAATGAAAAGGATACGTTTTTCCGTTGCGATTCTTCTGGTCTTCGCCTTCATCCTGGGTGCTTGCCAGGGCGGCAGCAAACCAACCGAGACCCAGGCGCCAGCAGAAGAAACCACCCTGGTCGTATGGGATCAGTTCTACCGCGATGTGGAGAGCCAGGTGATGGACACGCTCAACGCGGAATTTGAAGCGGCGCACCCCGGCGTGAAGATTGAACGCGTCGTCAAGACGCTCGACGACCTCAAGGTGACCCTCAAGCTCGCGCTGACAGAAGCCAACGGCCCGGACGTCGCCCAGGTGAATCAGGGACGCAGCGATATGGGCGCCATGGTCGAAGCCGGCTTACTCCTTCCGCTGGATTCCTACCTGACCAAATACAACTGGAGCTCGGTCTTTTCCACCTCGGTTGCCAGCCGCAATAGCTTCACGCCCGACGGCAAAACTTTCGGGCAGGGCAATCTCTACGGTGTGAGCCCGACCGCTGAAGTGGTGGGTGTGTACTACAACAAAACAATGTTCAAGAAATACGGCTGGGAAGTTCCCCAGACCTTTGAGGAATTTGATGCCCTGCTCGCAAAAATCAAGGAAAGCGGCGAAACTCCAATTTCCTTCGGCAGCCTGGATGGCTGGAATGCCATTCATGAATTCAGCGCCATCCAGCATCTGCTGGTCAGCCTGGATTACATCAACAACCTGACTTACGGCGTGAATAATGTCAGCTTCAAAACTGACGAGAACATTAAGGCTGCGCGAATCTTGCAGGAATGGGCTAAATCCGGCTACTTCTCCGAAGGCTACGCTGGTATTGGTTACGACGACAGCAACGCCCTCTTCAAAGCTGGTCAAGGCGCCATGACCATCACAGGTTCCTGGCTGGCTGGGGAACTGATCAATGATACGGACCAGGAGTTCGGCTTCTTCCTGATGCCTCCGTTCGAAGGAAAAACAGCCCTCGCCATCGGTGGTGTTGGCATTCCGTTTGCTATCCGCAGTACCACCACCAAGGCAGACCTGGCCGCGGAATACCTGAACTGGATGATCAGCCCGCGCGCCGCGGAACTCTGGGCAAAGGCCGGAATGCTCCCCGCGATGGCCTTACCGGAAGGCGCGGAAATCGAGACCGACAACCTCTTTGGCGATACGCTCAAAGCCTGGGACACCATCAATAAAGGCAACGCGGTCGGTCATTACATTGACTGGGCCACCCCTACCTTCTACGACACGCTCGTGGCGGAGCTGCAAAAGCTTCTCGGCAGCATCAGCACCCCCGAAGACTTTGTTTCAGCAGTCCAAAAGGACTATGAAGCTTACCTGAACAAATAAGGACGCTTATCACAGCCGGCGCTCAAAACAAGCGCCGGCTGCCTTTTATACCCCATGCGTGCAAACCAGGCTTACCCAGGCGAAAACAAATGGAAAGGGTGGCTCTATCTGCTGCCCGGACTCTTGATCTATCTCGCTTTCACTTTTTATCCAATCCTTGAAACCGTCCGTACCAGTTTTTACGAGTGGAACGGCTTCAGCGCGCAGCGAACCTGGGTCGGGCTGCAAAACTACCAGATGGTGTTTTCCGACGCCCAATTTACCAGCGCGTTTCTGCACAACCTGGTATTCATCCTGTTTTACTGCGTTTTGCCGGTCTTCATCGGTCTGCTGCTGGCATCCGTCCTCAGCCGCAGAGCGCTGCCCGGAATGACCTTTTTTCGCACGGTGCTCTTCCTCCCCCAAGTCATCAGCATGGTCGTCGTGGGCGTGATCTGGCGCTGGATTTTCAACCCGCAATTTGGGCCGCTCAACATCCTGCTGAACGCGCTGGGCTTGAGCGGCCTAACACGCGCCTGGCTGGGCGACTTTGCCTTGGCTCTGCCGGCGGTCGGTTCCATCGGCACCTGGGTACAGTACGGCTTTTGCATGATCCTCTTTCTCGCGGGGATGCAGCACATATCGGAAGAGTATTACGAAGCTTCCAGCCTGGACGGCGCGAACGCTTTCCAGCAGTTCGTGCACATCACCATTCCCGGTCTGCGCGCGGAAATCGGCGTCGCGCTGGTCACCACCATCATCGCCGCGCTGCGCGTCTTTGATTTGGTTTACGTCACAACGCGCGGCGGACCAGGCAACGCCACGCTGGTGGTCGGCTTCCTGATTTACCGCTCCGCCTTCCAGCAAAACCGGATTGGGTACGCCTCCGCTATCGCGACGCTCCTGATGCTGATGATTCTGGCGGTTTCCCTGCTCATCCGCCGCCTGCAAACCGGAAATGAAGAGGAAAGCGCATGAACGGCCGCGTGAAAAATCTGGTTCCCCGCTACCTGCTGCTGGTCTTCTTCTCGTTCATGGTGCTGCTGCCGATTTCCGGGCTGTTCCTCGGCGCGTTCAAGACCGACACCCAGCTTATTCAGGGTCCCTTCAGCCTGCCGCAGACCTGGAATTTGGATAACTTCAGACAAGCCTGGTTCACAGGGCGTTTCAACATCTTCTTCAAGAACAGTGTCATCGTTTCCATTGCTGTGGTCGCCGCCAGTGTTTTTCTGTCGGTGCTGACGGGTTACGCGTTTGGTTTGCTGCCGCTGCCCGGGAAACGCTGGCTTTTTCCGCTGATCCTGCTCGGATACATGGTACCTTTCGAGGCAGTCATCATTCCCCTTTATCATTTCCTGGATCTTTTAGGTCTGCGCGACTCCTATTGGGCGCTGATACTCCCCCAAATCGGGCTCAGCGTCTCTTTCGGCACGCTCTGGATGACTTCCTTTTTCGAAAACGCCCCGCGTGATTTGGTGGACGCGGCCGCCATGGACGGCTGCAGCCGCTGGCAAACGCTCTGGCGGGTGCTCTGGCCGCTGGCCAAACCATCTGTAACCACCCTGGTCGTGCTAATCTTCATGTGGACCTGGAATGAATTCCTGCTCGCGCTCGTGCTGATCCAGGATGAAACTCTGCGTACGCTGCCGGTCGGGCTGGCCTTCTTCCAGGGGAAATATACCGCTAATATTCCCCTGTTGGCAGCCGGCGCCCTGATTGTCGCGCTGCCGACCGTGATTGTGTATATTCTCTTCCAGCGCTTCTTCATTCGCGGCATGCTCGGCGGCGCCGTCAAAGGGTAGAGCACGGTTTCTGAAAGGTCATCGATGACTCTCGTAACCCTTAATCTCCCTTCTCCGGATTTCAGTCTTGTGGATGTCCACGGCAATCCGGTCAGGCTGTCGGATTTCAAAGGCGTCCATCATGTCATCCTCATTCTAAACCGCGGATTCACCTGACCATTCTGCCAACGGCATATGGCGCAGTTGCGCCGTGACTACGAAAATTTCCTTGCTGCCGGCGCGCAAATTATGGTGATTGGCCCTGAAAGCCCCGAAGCCTTCACTGCGTACTTCACCAAAGAAAAGCTGCCCTTTATCGGTTTGCCCGACCCTACCCACACCGTTCTCAAACTCATGGGACAGCAGGTCAACATCTTCAAGCTGGGGCGTATGCCCGGGCAGATTATCGTGGATAAATCCGGACTGGTGCGCTACATCCACTATGGGCATGACATGACCGATATTCCCGCCAACGAAGAAATCCTTTCTCTGCTGGATATCCTGAACAACGAAAGCGCTTGACCTTCCTCCCAGTCGGCCGCCGATTTCTACTCCAAGACCTCCATTCGCTAACCAGCAGCGCGTAGAAATAATCGCAGTGCTGCTTAGTTTCGGGTGCTGTCCTCTGTAAACGCGCGCAGGACGACGCATGCAGTGCGGGTTCCCTCCGGGTTTGATGCTACAATAGACGAAAACACCTCGGAGGCAGTATGAGTTCCTTACAATGGCAGTCAGAGCCCACAATGCAGTTGGACCCCACCAAAAATTACCAGGCTACCCTGCGCACCAGCAAAGGCGATATTGTCATTGACCTGTACGCGAAGAACGTGCCCCGCACCGTCAATAACTTCGTTTTTCTCGCCCGGCAGGGCTTTTATGACGGCACCATCTTCCACCGCGTTATCGCGGACTTCATGGCCCAAGGCGGGGATCCGACCGGCACCGGCCGCGGCGGCCCCGGCTACAAATTCCGCGACGAATTTGACCCGAAACTGCGCCACGACAAGCCCGGCGTGCTCTCCATGGCCAATGCCGGCCCGAACACCAACGGCTCGCAGTTCTTCATTACCCACGTCCCCACACCCTGGCTGGACGGTAAGCATGCTGTCTTCGGTCAGGTTGTTAAGGGGCTGGATGTGCTCTTTGCTATTTCCCCGCGCGACCCGAGCCTGATTGATTCGCCGGCGGTTACACTAAACACAGTCATCATTACCGAATCCTGAACGAATTTCGCGCGGAGAGCAGCCAATGACGCAAATTTTCCTGGACGGTCAGTCCCTGACAATTGAGCAGGTCCAGCATGTTGCGAGCCATCCAGAAACCCGGGTGCAGCTTTCCGAGGCTTGCATCCCGGGCATCCAAAAATCTGCAAACGCTGTGGCTGAACTGGCAGCCAAAGGTGAAATCGCTTACGGTATCACGACCGGCTTCGGCGCCTTCAAGGACCGCGTTATCCCGCCAGACCAGGTGGAAACCCTGCAGGAAAACATCCTCCTCAGCCATGCGGTCGGAGTCGGCGATTTCCTGAACGACGAGACAGCGCGCGCCATGATGCTCATCCGCGCCAACACGCTCGCCCGCGGCTATTCCGGCATCCGTCTGGAAACCCTCCAGCTTCTGCTGGCATTATTGAACGCCAACATCATCCCGCTCATCCCGGAAAAAGGTTCGTTGGGCGCCAGCGGCGACCTGGCTCCCCTGGCACACATGGCACTGCCCCTGATTGGCAAAGGCCGCGTACGCTGGCAAGGCCGGGAAATGCCTGCAGCGGATGCACTGGCCGCGTCAGGGCTTGCGCCTGTGCGTCTGGCCGCCAAAGAAGGCCTGGCGCTTACCAACGGCACCACCCTGATGACCGCCATGGGCGCCCTGCTCTGCGCGCAAACCGAAGTCCTTTTACGCACATCCAACCTCGCCGCAGCTCTGACGCTCGAAGCCCAAAACGGCACTTTGTGGGCCTTTCACGAGGACGTCCATCGCTTGCGCCCGCAGCCGGGCCAGCAGGAAACCGCGGCACTCTTTCGTTTGCTTCTTCAGGGCAGCCAGTTCGTCCGTCCACACGACCCCAAAAACATTCAGGATGCGTATACCCTGCGCTGCATTCCGCAGGTGCACGGGGCGGTCCAGCACGTGCTCGACCAGGCCCGCGAGACGATCAGCATCGAGCTGAACTCCGTAACGGATAATCCCCTGGTTTTCCAGTCCGAGGACGGCAGCCCGCTTATCATTTCCGGCGGGAACTTCCACGGCGAACCGCTGGCGTTTTGTCTGGACTTCTTGAACATCGCCCTGACAGACCTGGGCAACATTTCCGAACGGCGCATTGCCAAACTGGTGGACAGCCGCTGCGACTCACTCACCTACCCGCCCTTCCTGACCGAGCACGGCGGTGTGAATTCCGGCTTCATGCTGCTGCAATACACTGCCGCGGCGCTCAGCTCGGAGAATAAGACGCTTTCCCACCCCGCCAGCACCGACAGCATCCCGTCCTCCGGCAATGTTGAGGACCATGTCTCCATGGGTCCCAATGCCGCGCTGCACTGCCGCGAAATTGTAAAGAACCTTGCAACCATCGTGGCGATTGAGCTCTTTTGCGCCGCCCAGGCGCTGGATTTCCGCCTCCAAAAGCAGCCGGAAGCACAGATGGGAGCGGTCACCCGCCAGGCTTACGCGTTAATCCGCACTGAGGTCCCCTTTATCCCGCAGGACAGCATGCTGCATCCGCATCTGGAAAAGATGCTCGCGCTCGTGCAGGCGGGGAAATTTGCCGCGCTGACGCCGGATTTAGCCTAAGCTTGCTTCCGAAGCAGCCAAACCCACGCCGGCTATCACGGCGCCGCATTCCGGGCACAAGCCCGGCGCTTTGATGCGATTACTGAAGACGCTCATGCCGCTGCGTTCTATTAGGGTTGCCCCGCACTGCGGGCAGAGCGTATCCGCCGAACCGGCCACGTTTCCGGCGTAGGTATATTTCAGGCCTTCCTCTTTGCCGATTTCCAGAGCGTTTTCTATGCTCGCCAGGCTGGTAACCTCAGCGTCCTGGTATTTGTACTGTGGGAAGTAGCGGCTGACGTGCCAGGGGATGTCCTGGCCGAGCTCACGCGCAATGAACCGGGTCAGGCCGCGCAGTTGTGCTTCATCATCATTCAAACCCGGGATTAAAAGCGTCGTGATTTCCAGCCAGACCCCCGCTTCTTTTAGGCGCACACAGGCTTCCAGCACCGGCTGCAAGCGCGCGCCAATATGCTTCCGATAAACTTCATCCGAGAATGCCTTAACATCCACATTCGCGGCGTCCAGCCAATCCCTGAGCAAGGAAATCGTCTCCGGGCTCATATAGCCGTTGCTAACATACACGTTTTTCAAGCCTGCCTCACGGGCCAGCCGGCCGACATCCTGGCTGTACTCGAAGAAGACGGTCGGTTCGGTATAGGTATAGGAGATACTGCGGCAGCCGCCGTGAAGCGCGGAACTGACCACGTCCTTCGCGGGTGTATAGGGGCAGCGCGCAGCAGCAGCCGCGCTGTCGCCCTGCGAGATTTCCCAGTTTTGGCACCACTGGCAGTCAAAGTTGCATCCGGGCGACGCGACCGAAAAGCTGCGGCTGCCCGGGTAAAAGTGAAACAGCGGTTTCTTCTCGATCGGGTCCACGTGCGCGGCAATTAATCTTCCGTAAGTAAGCGAATAAAGCACCCCTGCCCTGTTTTCGCGCACCTTGCAGATGCCGCGCTTGCCTTCAGCAATCAGACAATTATGCGCGCAAAGTTGGCAGCGCACCTTGTTTTCCGGCAGCTTTTCATATAACAGCGCTTCAAATTCCTTTGACATGAGCTTATCCTTCCCTGTACACTTGGTACAGATATTTGTATTGTACACTGGAGGCGAGCATGAAAATCGGCTTTTTCCAATTCAGCCCCCGCCGCGGGGACGTGAACGCAAACCTCAGCACCATCAGCGCGGCGCTGGAGGACTGTGAATTTGACCTGATTGTCCTGCCGGAACTTGCCTCTACCGGCTATCTCTTTGATGACCCGGCGGAACTGTACGAGCTTAGCGAGCCCGGGGATGGGAGCGGCGTAACCCTGAGCGGCTTGAGAGAACTTGCCGCGCGGCATCGCGCCTGCATCGTCAGCGGCTTCAGCGAACGCGCTCCGGAGGGCTTGTACAATTCGGCCGCCGCGGTTGACGGGAGGGGTGTGCTGTGCGTATACCGGAAAGTGCATTTGTTCAACACTGAAAAAGCGCTGTTCCTCCCTGGTAATTGCGGCTTCCCGGTGGTGAATTACCGCAATGTCCACCTGGGGATGATGATTTGTTTTGACTGGGTTTTCCCGGAAGCAGCCCGCAGCCTGGCACTGAAAGGCGCGCAATTAATCTGCCACCCCGCCAACCTGGTGCTACCCTGGTGCCAGAGCGCCATGCGCACCCGCAGCCTGGAAAATGCCGTTTTCAGTATCACCGCCAACCGCACCGGCGCGGAAAGCGGACAGGGGCAGTCCTTGCGTTTTACGGGCAGATCGCAAATACTCTCCCCCAAAGTAGAACTTTTGGGGCAGGCGGGAGAGGACGACCAAGCTGTGCGAATTGTCGATGTCGACCTGCAGCAGGCCTCAAATAAGAATTTCGGCCCCGGCAACAACCTCTTTGCGGACCGCCGGCCGGCTCAGTATGAGCTGTAGGTTTTTCCTCATGCTCATCCAATCGCACCGGCTTATTCCTGATTCATTTTTGGTCTAAAACAAAGAAGGCCTATCCCATAAGTCGGACAGCCTCCTTGGTTGCGCCCGTTTTCATGCGCGTTTGCAGATTTGCGCTAGCAAAACGACGCCTGAAACAGGCACATGCTCCTACTTTTGGCTGTCCAAAAAGAAAAACGCGTTCTTTTTGGACAGCCTTTTGGTTTGCGGTAAATTGGGCTTAGGCGCCGAACTTTTCCAGCCTTAAGGCATGCGCCAGCGCATAGGGCATCAGGTCAGTCGCTTCAAAGCGCGAACCAAGGCTGCCCTTGGCGCAAGTGCGCTCACCGTAGGTCGTCAGTCCATCCGGCAGGCAGTTCTTGCTGTAAATCATCGTCGGGACGGGATGCCAGGAGTGCGCGCGCAATTTAGCCGGCGTGGAGTGGTCTCCGGTGATAATCAGCACGTCCGGGTCCAGAGCGAGGATGCGCGGCAGGAGCGCGTCCACTTCCTCGATGATATGAACTTTCGCGTCAAAATTTCCGTCTTCGCCGTAGCTGTCGGTCTTCTTGATGTGCACGAAGAAGAAATCGTGCTTTTCCCAATTCTGTTCAAGCATCGTGATTTCTTCGTCCATCGAGGCCGCGGCTTCCAGCACGGTCATCCCGACCACCTTGGCGACACCGCGGTACATGGGGTACATCGCGATGGCAACCGGGTTTACGCCCCAGATTTCGCCGAACGTCGGCCACTTGGGCAGCTGGGCGAAGCCGCGCAGCACGAAGCTGTTGGCGGGGTGTTCAGCAGCCAGGATTTCATTCCCCTGGCGCACAAATTCACGAATGAATTCAGCTGTTTTTTCTGCCTGGGGGACTGCTGCTTTGGCAATGTGGGCTTTCTTCCCGACTGCCTGCGGGTCCGTGTCGCTTACTTCGCCGCTCAGGCCTTCGCCGCGCAAGATAAATACAAAGCGGTATTCTTTCTCGACCTGCAGAATGACTTCCACGCCGGGGATGCGCACTTTCTCCACCAGTTTCCGGCAAAGTTCTTCGCCCACTTCGGTAGGGATGCGGCCGGCGCGCCGGTCAGTGATGACGCCTTCGGAATCGACGGTGCAGAAGTTCCCGCGCGCGGCCACGTCGCCCTTTTGCAGATCGAAATCAACGCCCAGCGCTGAAAGCACGCCGCGTCCGATTTCGTACTTAATCGGGTCAAAGCCGAACAAACCGAGATGCGCAGCGCCGCTCCCAGGGGTCAGTCCAAAGGGCAGGGGATGGTGCGCGCCGAGCACAGATTTGGCAGCCAGCGCGTCCATATTTGGCTTGACAGCGCTTTCCAGTTCAGTTTTGCCGCCTTCGGTCATGGGCAGCCCGCCAAGTCCGTCCATGACAAGCAGAACAATCTTGGATTTTTGGTCTTCTTTCAGCAGTGGTTTGATGACATCGAAGTCCATCTTAAGTCTCCTTTGAATTCTTGTGACTGAGGTCTAATTATAGGCGCAAATAACGTCGATAACAACTGAATGATGATACTGTAAGAGTAAAGGAATAATGTCCTGAAATTGCAAAATCGAAGTGTCCTGATTTAAGTTAGGAGCAATGAACTCCTCATTCGATTCCTCCAAGCTTTGTTTACATGGGATGATTCATACCCTCACATACAAGGGAATAGCAGTCTTTTTCCTCTACCACTTAGACCCAGCGGCTGGACTGCGGCTAAATAGAATCCGCTTGCCGCTGGAAAAGGGTCTGGGTTCGGGCAAGTGTGAAACCTTATCGAACAGTAGAGATCAGGGGCATAGTTATGAGGAAAACCCCGTCCTGACGACTTCCTCCACAAGCCAGGACAGTTCTATTTAGTCTTGACAGTTGAATGATGGTTTACGCTGCTGACTGCCTGAAGAATACCAGTCTGAACCGTGTGATTGTCTCCACAAAGTACGCACGGCTGAACGCGTTCCAATGGTCTTCCCCAGCAGCAGTAGCGGGCGGTCAGTTGTGCTGAAGCTCGGTGTTGTTCAACGCTTCGATTACAGCAATAATCCCGGAGTTATCCAGGTCTCCGCCGCCGTTGGCGCACAGCGCGGCGTAGAGCTGAGCCGTAAGCCCTGTGCCAGGCAGCGAGATACCGTATTCCCGCGCGGTTTCGATGACAATGTTCAGGTCTTTACTTTGCAGGCTGGACCGAAACCCGGGCGCGCGGTTGCCCGCCAGCAAGCGCTGCGGCTTGACGTCCAGCGTCCAGCACTGGGCTGCGCCGCCTCGCACAGCGCCAATCACCTTTTCAGGATCCGCGCCGGCTTTCTGCGCGAAAATCATCAGCTCGCCCATCGCCAGCATCTGTGCCGCCACCATAATCTGGTTGCAGGCTTTGGCTACCTGCCCGGCTCCCGGGCCGCCGATATGGGTGATGGTTTTCCCAATCGCCTGGAAAGCAGGCATCACCTTCGCAAGCGCGTCCGCGTCTCCGCCGACCATAATGGACAGCGTACCCTGCTGCGCGCCGATATCGCCGCCGCTAACCGGCGCGTCCAGGCTCTGAACGTCCACTTCCGCCAGGCGCGCGTAAATTTCACGGCTGGCTGCCGGCTTGATGGTTGAGTTGTCCACGTAGATCATGCCGGGATGTGAACCAGCAAGGACGCCGTTTTCACCCAGGACCACCTTAAGGACGTCGGGAGTATCGGGTAAATTGGTAAACACCACGTCGGAGCGCTCAGCTACTTCCCGCGGACTTTCCGCCGCGCTGGCGCCCAGGCGCACCAGGTCTTCCACCTTCTGACGGGAGCGGTTGTGCACGACCAGCGGAAAGCCGGCTTTCAGCAGGTTTTGCGCCATCGGCTTTCCCATCAGACCCAATCCAATATACCCTAGCTGTAAATTGCCCATTGCTTTCTCCTTCGCGCTCATTATATCCTGTCGGCGGAATTCTATGCATCCATTTTACTTATATCTATACGCACTTTAGATAAATTAAAGGGGATTATCTTTTCTATTCCGGAATAAATCATGAGATTTTCCAGCCCTTTGGAGGGGCTTTTTGCAACGCGGCAGCGCCTGACAGCCCGAAATATTCCCCGATTAAGCAGCTAACCAAACCAACCTGCTCTGTTCGCGGCGGGATGTTTCGCGCGCGCATTATGCAGGCCTTTTATATGCTACGCGCAGTCCGCCGTAATTTCCTGGCCAATATTCCGAAAGGCAGTGACTTTTCTCTTTCAGGATTCACCACGGTTTTTTTGCATTATTGCGGTATACTTTCCGGTTGATAAAAATTTATTCATCGGAGGAAATTGTGGACCCCATCTTAACCGGACTTCTTAAGCCTAAAAGCATCGCCGTTATCGGAGCGTCAGCCACGCCAGGCAAAATTGGCAATACCGTCATCCGCAACCTGATTGAAAGTGAATACAAGGGCGGCATTTATCCTGTCAACCCGTCGGCAGTTGAAATCCTCGGTTTCAAATGCTACCCTTCTGTGACGGACATCCCCTATGTCGTGGATGCCGCGGTTATCACCGTGCCTGCTAAATCCGTTTTGGACGCTACCAAACTATGCGGCGAAAAAGGCGTCAAGGGCTTAATCATTATTACTTCCGGTTTTGCTGAAGTTGGCGAGATTGAACTGGAACATGAACTGGTGCGGGTCGCCAAATCTTACGGCATGCGCATCCTCGGTCCGAACATCGTCGGCACGCTTTCCAACAGCGATAAGATGAACGCCTCCTTCGCGCCCTTCCTGCCCTTGCCAGGCAAAGCTTCGCTTGTTTCCCAAAGCGGCGCTTTGCTCATTGCCATGGACGCAGGTACCTACACCCGCCGTGTCGGCTTTGACAAGATGGTGTCCATCGGCAACATGTCGGATGTCAATTTCTCCGAGATGGTCAGCTACCTCAGCGAAGACCCCGATACCAACTGTATCGCGCTCTACGTTGAAGGATTGCGCGACGGCCCCAAGTTCATCGAAGCCGCCCGCAATTGCAAGAAGCCAATTGTCGTGCTCAAGTCCGGCGTTTCCGCGCACGGCGCGGCAGCTGCCGCCTCCCACACCGGCTCCCTGGCCGGCGCGGCGAAGATTTACGGTACCGCCTTCAAGCAGGCTGGCGTGACCCAGGCTACAGACCTGAACGACCTCTTCGACCGCACCCTGGTACTCTCCCTGCAGCCGCGCATGAAGGGCGATAACCTGCTCATCCTGACCAACGGCGGCGGCGTAGGCGTGCTCGCCACGGATTCCGCTGAAAAGTACGGCCTCCCGCTGCATTTCGCCCCTGCGGACGTGCAGGAAGAAATGAAGAAGCACATGCCCGATTATGGCTCCGCCAAAAACCCGGTGGACATGACCGGTATGGCTGGCAATGACTGGTTCTACGAGACCACCCGCAGCGCCTACTCCCATCCCTGGGTGGACGGCCTGGTGGTCCTGTATTGCGAAACCGCCATCACACTCCCGGAAGAAATCGCGGATGCAATCTACCGCGGCATCAAAGACTCCGGCGTCACGGACAAACCCGTCACGGTTTCCTTTGTTGGCGGCGAACGCAGCGACAAAGCCATGGAATGGCTGGTGGAACGCGGCATCCCCGCCTACAACGCACCGGATGTGGCAGTCAAAGCTATCGCCACCCTGCGCGACGACCAGCGCATGCAGGAAATGAACCACAACGGCGGCTACGAACCCGGGGACATCAACTCCGCTTTCGCGCGCGAAATTATCGCCGGCGCCCGCGCCAAAGGCCGCGACGCGCTGACCGAAGTGGAAGCTAAACAAGTTTTCAGGCTCTATGGACTGCCCGTTACCACTACCGAACTCGCCAGCTCCGAAGAAGAAGCGGTCAAATTGGCGGAAAAAGTCGGGTATCCGGTTGTGATGAAAATTGTCTCCCCAGACATTCTGCACAAGTCCGATGCGGGCGGTGTAAAAGTAAACATCAAGAACGCCGAGCAGGCAAAAGAAGCTTACCGGACCATTCTCGAGAACGCCCATAACTACAAAGCCGACGCGTTTATCGACGGCATCGCCGTGCAGGAAATGGCTCCCTGGGCAACCGAGGTCATTATCGGCTCGGTCAATGACAACACCTTTGGTCCGACAGTCATGTTCGGTCTGGGCGGCATCTTCGTCGAAGTGCTCAAGGACGTAACCTTCCGCGTGGCCCCTATTTCCCTGGAAGAAGCTTTGGGCATGGAAGATGAAATCCGCAGCGCCGCAATCCTGAACGGAACCCGCGGTGAAAGCGCCCGTGACAAGGATGCTCTTGCCAGGGTTCTGGCAGCCTACGCCTATATGGTCTATGACCTGAAGGATGAAATCAAAGAATCGGATGCCAACCCCGTCATCGTCTACGAAAACGGGCAGGGCGTAAAGGTTGTGGATGCGCGCATCATCCTGACCACGAAATAGTTTGTTCTACAGCTTTAGCATAAGCAAGCCGCTGCTGGTACAATCAACAGCGGCTTGTTCTTTTCAAGCCGGCATTTTTTGAGGTGTTAAATGAAAGAAAAAAAGAATTACTTGATTGACATGGACGGCGTGCTTGTGCACGGCGCGAACATGATCCCCGGCGCAGACGGCTTCATCAACAGACTTATCGAAGAAAAACGTAAGTTTCTCATCCTGACGAACAATCCGCTTTACACCACCCGCGACCTGGCGCACAGGCTGCAAGTTACCGGATTAAATATCCCGGAGGAGCGCCTGTATACCTCCGCCCTCGCCACGGCGGCGTTTCTAAACAACCAACGCCCCAAGGGCACTGCGTATGTGATTGGTGAGCTTGGTCTTAGCGAAGCTGTCCATGCGATTGGCTATACCCAAACCACCGTTAATCCCGATTATGTCGTCCTGGGCGAAACCTTCGCATACAGCATCGAACAAATCACGATTGCCGTGCGCCTGATTACCGCCGGCGCCCGTTTCATCGCTACCAACCCCGACCCGGTCGGGAACTCCGAGCAAGGTCTGGTACCTGCCTGCGGCGCCATGGCCGCGCTGATTGAGCGCGCCACGGGCATCGCGCCCTTTTACGTCGGCAAACCCAACCCGCTGATGATGCGCTCCGCACTGAACTACCTGGACGTGCACTCCGAAAACTCGATTATGGTCGGCGACCGGATGGACACAGACGTCCTGAGCGGCATATCGAGCGGGATGGATACCGTGCTCGTGCTCAGCGGAACCACCGACCGCGCCAGTATGGAGAAATTCTCCTACCGACCAAAATGGGTATTCAATTCGGTCGCGGATATTAATCCGAAGGACCTTGACTAAGCTGCACCCTGTGAGATGGAACCTAAGCTTACCCGCAGAGAATTCCTGAAACTTGGCCTGATTGGGCTCGGCGCGGCGGCGGCTCTGCCTGCCCGCAAAGTCTTTGCCGCCGAGAAAGCCCCGCGCCAGGTGCTGGTTGGCAACCAAAACGGCGTCAGTGTGCACAAACTGCCGGATGAAGACAGCCTGATTATTTACCAGATCGGCTACAACGAGATTGTGAACGTCTACGACGAGGTTGAAAGCCCGGCCGGACCCTTCTGGAACCCGATCTGGTACCGGGTTTGGGGCGGTTACATCTTTAGCGGGGATGTATACGAGGTGCACTATAAACTCAACAGCCTGAACACGGATATCCGTCCGACCGGGCAGCTTGCTGAAATCACAGTGCCTTATACGCGCGCGATGTTCTACAGCCGGCTTGAGGGTTGGATTCCGGAATACCGCCTGTACTACGGCACCACGCATTGGGTCATGGACATTGTCACGGGACCGGACGAAAAACCCTGGTATAAAATCAAGGACGAAAAGAACAGCGTCATGCTGGCGGTGCCGTCCGAGCACCTGCGTTTTGTGCCGGATGAAGAGCTGCAGCCCATCTCTCCGGAGGTGCCGCTCGGGAAAAAGCGCATCGAGATTTCGATTATGTTCCAGCGGCTGAAGGCGTACGAATACGACAACCTGGTGTTCGAGACCAAAATTTCTTCCGGTGGCCTGACCCCCATCGGCACCTACAATATCCAAACCAAGATGCCGTCCAAACACATGGGGAATGGATATGTCACCAGCGATATCCGCGCGTACGAACTGGTAGGGGTGCCGTGGAACTGCTTCTTTGAAATGACAGAAGGCATTGCCACGCACGGGACTTACTGGCACACGAATTTTGGCACGCCGATGAGCGCCGGCTGCATCAACATGTCCATGGCAGACGCGAAATGGATTTACTTGTGGACCACGCCCGTAGCCGCCCCGGAAGACTGGCAAAAGCACGGCTTCGGTACGCCCATCACGCTTACCAAAGATTAGTCGACGAACTCCATAAAAGCCTGGTTCCCGACCAGCACCCCGCGGCGCGTCAGGCGCAAGTGCGGGCCGTCCGGGAATTGGACAAATTCCACCAAGCGCTTTTCCTGCAAGCGCATAATTTCTGCGGAAAAAAGCTCGCGTGCATCCTGTCCAAACCTGCGCTGAAATGCCGACAGCGCAACCCCTTCGCGCGTCAGACGCAAGCCGAGCAGCATGCTTTCCTGCATCTGCGTGTACGGCTGTATTTTCGAACGGTTTAGGTTGGCTGGTGAGAAGGGAAACTCCAGGTTTGCCTCCCCCTGCTGTATGCGCGTGATGTAATCCTGAATACCGGGCACATTTTCTGTGCGGAAGCCGCCGGCAAAGCTGTGAGCGGCGGCGCCAATTCCCAGATACGGCGTCGTCTTCCAGTAGGCTTTGTTGTGGCGCGATTCACAACCCTCTGCCAAAGCCCAGTTCGAAATCTCGTATTGAGTGTACCCTGCTTGCGCAAGAAACTCCTGCGTCAATTCGTACATATCGGCGGCAAGGTCCTCGTCAGGTTCGGGCAGCCTTCCGCTCGCGATTTGTTTTTCCAGCGGGGTGCCCTCCTCTACGATCAGGCTGTAAACGGAGAGATGTTCCGGCTTATATGTAACTGCGGTTTTCAGGTTTTCCTGCCACTCCTCCAGCGTCTGCCGCGGGAGACCTGAGATGAGATCCAGATTGAGCTGCTCGAAACCGGCTTCGCGCGCCCAGCGGATGCTTTCTTCCGCTTGCTCGCGCGAATGGATTCTGCCCAGCAGCGCCAGCTCGGAATCCGAAAAAGACTGGACGCCGAGGCTCAGGCGGTTAATGCCCGCGGCGCGCAGTTCTCTCAATTTTTTGGGGTCTAAAGTGCCGGGGTTGGCTTCCAGACTGATTTCAGCGGAAGGGGCGAGGCCAAACGCGCGCGCGGTTTCCTCCAGCAGCCCGCCTGCCAGCCGGGATTCCAGCAGGGAAGGCGTGCCGCCGCCAAAGTACACAGTATCCGCTGCCTGCCGCTCGCTGCCGGCAGCCAAACCGAGCTGCTGGATTTCGTTGGCAGCCGCGTTGGCATAAGCGGGCAGGAATTCGAGCTGCCCGGCGTACGTGATAAAATCACAGTATAGACATCTGCGTACGCAAAACGGCACGTGGATATAGAGACTAAACATGCAACTATTTTATCAGCCCAACCCTCGTGAATTGCGGTTTTTTCGAGGGCTGTATAGTTCAATGACTATGAGTTGGATTGCTCGCACACAAAGCTCCCTTACTTCCTTATCGCGAAAAAACTCCCCGGTGCGAGCCTGGGAAGCCATTGCCCTTCCAGCGCACAGGGAGACTTTCAAGAACAAAAGCGATGCCGCTGCCAATGCAAGCGCTGCCAACATCACTGAATGATTCCCGAGAGCCCTTCCACGCCTGACTTGCGGGTTTTTTGAGGGCTGTGTATACTAACCTTTCTGGAAACAACTATGAGTCAAGAAAAAACTACCCAAAACACGAAAATTTGCCCGGTTTGTGGAACCCGCTTGAGTGAGACCGCCTCCCGCTGCCTGGTTTGCGGAACCCAGCTTTCCACCACTGCTGCAGTGAAAAAAGGCTCGGGAATTCCATCCCGAAAGCTGCCTGAGGTCCGCCTGAACCTGCCCGTCGCCATTGCGCTCGGGTTCGTCTTCCTGGCGTTGGCAGGTCTGCTGGTCTTCTTCATCGTCAAAGGCAGCCCGGCCGCGCCGCTTACTCCGGGGGAAGTCGTCGAAGCAACCCCGACCCTGACGCCCACCCAGACGATTACCCCCACTCAGACGCTGACGCCCACCCCGCTCCCGACGTGGACACCGCTGCCGCCCATGGAATACACTGTCCGCAGCACGGATTACTGCTCCTCCATTGCGGCAGTTTTTGGCGTATCCATCCAAAGCATCATCCGCGAGAACAACCTGGACGCGAACTGCACTATCAAAGAGGGTGATGTGCTCCGTATCCCGCAGCCGACGCTCACGCCCTCACCCCAACCGACCGCCACCTCATCCGGTATCGAATCTACCGAATCCGACTGCCAGACGATCACCATCAAGGTGGAATCCGGTTGGACGTTGAGCAGCATCGCCTTGAATTACAACGTAACGATGGCTTCCATCCGCGAATACAACCGTATGACCAACGACGTGGTCTATGAAGGCTTGGATCTGATAATCCCGCTGTGCGAGCGCAAACCCACCGCCGGACCCACCCCCACCCCAACGCCTGCTCCCCCATATCCTGCGCCAAACCTGCTGCTCCCCAGCTCAGGCGCCGCCTTCAGCGCATCGCAGGACGCTATCACTTTGCAGTGGGCTGCCGTGGCCGACCTGCGTGAAAACGAGCTGTATCGCGTAACGGTGGAAGACCTGACGGCTGGCAACGGACGCATCCTCGTGGAGTACGTGCGGGATACGCGTTTCATTCTGCCCACCAGCTTCAGGCCATTGGATAGCACCCCCCACATCATTCAGTGGTCCGTGGCCGTCGCGCGGCAGATTAACAGCGGTACGACCAATCCGATTTACGAGGAAGCGGGCTTCCTCAGCGAGAAGCGCGTATTCTCCTGGATTGGTACCGGAGTGAGTGTTACGCCCACCCCTTGACGGATCACTGACATTCGAGATTTTCCAAATAACGCGTTGCCGAAATGGCAGCAGCAGCGCCCATACCGGCAGAAGTAATCACCTGCCGGTAATGGGGATCCGCGATTTCACCAGCAGCGAAAACGCCTGGGATGTTAGTCGTCATTTTGTCGTCGATTTTCACATAGCCATGTTCATCCAGGTTGACTTGCCCATCAATCAGGTCTGTGTTCGGCTTGTTCCCGATAAAAATAAAGACAGCTTCCGATGGGATTTCACGTTTTTGGCCGGTTATCACGTCGCGCACCAACAGGCTGTGCACTTTTTCATCACCGCGGATTTCGTCCACAATAGTATTCCACAGAAAGTGAATTTTTGGGTTGGAACGCGCGCGATTTTCCAGGATGGCTCCAGCCCGGAGCGCGTCCCTGCGGTGAATCACGGTAACGCTGCGGGCAAAGCGCGTCAGAAAGAGCGCTTCCTCCAGCGCGGTATCCCCGCCGCCAATCACGTGAATCTCCTTATTGCGGGTAAAGAAGCCGTCGCAGGTGCCGCAGTAAGATACGCCTCTGCCGGTAAATTCAGCCTCACCGGGGACGAGCAGTTTCTTCGGCTCGGCACCCATGGCCAGAATCACAGAATCCGCAGTGTAGCTGCTGCTGTAGGTCTGAATCTGGAACGGACGGCTCTGAAGATTGAGCGAGAGGACCTGATCATACTCGACTTTTGCCCCAAAGTTTAAGGCTTGCTGTTCGAAGAACTTGCCTAATTCCACGCCTTGAATTCCCTCTGGAAAACCGGGGTAATTCTCAATAATGTCGGTCTGAGAAGCCTGCCCATACAGCATCATTCCGGTAAAAATAAGTGGATGAAAATCCGCTCGGGCGCCATACAGCGCGGCAGTAAAACCCGCCGGACCTCCACCGATGATTATGAGTTGGTGATGCGTATTTGCTTCCATTCTTATCAGGTTTACTCCATTCCTGCCTGAATTTCATGATCCGCGATGCTTAGCGCGGCGTCTACAATGTCAAAGCCCTCGCGCAGCTGTACGTCGCTGATAATCAAGGGCGGTATGAACAAAAGCGTTTGAAAGGTATTGTACATGAACACGCCGTGCTCGAGGATATAACTCTTTACGTGCTTCATCACCGGGCTGAGGGGTTTGGCGGTGGGGCTAAGCGGCTCCTTGCTGGCGCGGTCCCGAACCAGCTCCGCCGCGCCAAACAAGCCGATAGAGCGTACGTCGCCGACGCAAGGATGTTTTTGTTTCAAATCTGCGAGCAGCGCTTTTAAGGTTTCTCCTCGCCGCAGGGCATTTTCCAGCAGCCCTTCCTGTTCGATTACCTCAATGTTGGCAAGGGCTGCTGCCAGCGAAACCGGATGTCCGTTGTAGGTCATTCCGCCCACAAACTGCCTGTCGTCATAGGTCGCGGCGATTTCCTCTTTGATTGCCACTGCGCCCAACGGCGCGTAACCCGAGGTCAGGCCTTTCGCCATCGTGATGATGTCGGGTACCACGTCCCAATGCTGGCTGGCAAACCACTTGCCGGTGCGGCCAAAGCCGCACATCACCTCGTCGGTGATGAGCAAAATCCGGTATTTGTCGCACAAAGCCCGCACGCCCTGCAGGTAGCCGCTGGGCGGAACGAGAATGCCATTGGTACCCGTTACGGTCTCAATCAGCACCGCGGCAATGGTATCGGGACCTTCAAAGCAGATAATTTCTTCAAGGTGGTCGACATAAGCGCGGCTGAAGCTCTCCTCGTCAACGCCTCCATCCGGGAAGAAAGGCGAGCGGTACGCGTAAGGATCCAGGAAGTGCACCACGCCGGGCATCGTTTCCGGTTCCCAATGCAGGCGGCGGTAGTCTCCAGTCAAAGCCATCGCGCCCATGGTGGCTCCGTGGTACGAGCGGTAGCGGGTCAAGATTTTGAACTTGCCGGTGTAATCCCGCGCTATTTTTACCGCGTTCTCATTGGCATCCGAGCCGCCCAAGGTGTAGAGAAAGCGGGTCAGGCCAGGCGGTGTGAGGGAAGCCAGCTTTTCACCCAGCAGCGCCCGCGCTTTGGTGGCCATATGCGGCCCGGCGAAAGTGAGCTCGCGTATCTGCCTGATCATCGCTTCCTGCACATGCCTGTTGCCGTGCCCGATATTGACGCACATCACCATGGAATTCAGGTCCAGGTAGCGTTTGCCGCCCGTGTCCCAAAAGTAGACGCCCTCCGCCCTTTCTACGGGCAGAATTTCCGCCTTACGCTGCGCTGTCCAGGTCCATAAGTTATGTCGGATGGATTTGGAAAGAATTTCGTCACTTTTCATCTTTGCATTCACTCCAAAACAAGCCGTTGTGCAGTCAATGCTAACACAATTCAGCGTCAAATCGCATATAATCAACGGAAGTTTAAAAGGAAAACGAATGACACACATAGAAAATTCCCTAAAGTTTTTTACAGAACATACCGACAACTTTCTCCAACAATACCAGGACCTGGTCCGGATTCCATCGGTTTCCACGGATCCGGAGCACAAAGCGGACATGCAGGCAGCCTGTAAGTTCCTGGCGGACAAACTGCGCGGACTGGGCGCCGGGCATGTAGAGGTCTTCCCGACCAAAGTGCACCCAATCCTCTTCGCGGAAATGCGCGCGGATGCCGAAGACGCCCCCACCATCCTGATTTATGGGCATTACGACGTACAGCCAGCCGCGCCCATCGAGGAATGGCAGACACCGCCATTTGAGCCGACCATTTCGGGCGAATATCTGACCGCCCGCGGCGCGTCGGATATGAAAGGCCAGGTGATGGCCGCCTTGGCGGCGGTTGAAAGCGTGCTTGCCGCCGGTCCGCTGCCGGTGAATCTGAAATTCCTGCTGGAAGGCGAAGAGGAAATCGGTTCCCCCTCACTGGACGGCTTTATAGCCTCGCACGCCGATTTGCTGGCCTGTGATATCGTCCTGAATCCTGATTCCGGCATGGTTTCCAGGGATTCCCCGACCATTGTTTACGGACTGCGCGGACTGCTCTACTTCGAGATTCGTGTGGACGGACCTAAGGCGGACCTGCATTCCGGTCTTTTTGGCGGGAATGTGGCCAACCCCGCGAACGTATTGGCTGCCATCATCGCCAGGCTGCACAACCCCGACGGTTCCGTGGCAGTGCCCGGCTTTTACGATAAAGTTTTGCCGCTCAGCCCGGAAGAAAAACAGCGCATCGCTTCAGTACCCTTTGACCCCCAAGCCCTGCTGCAAATTACCGGCGTCCCGCAGCTCTTTGGCGAGGCCGGCTATTCCCCGCTGGAACGCACCGGCGCCCGACCGACCCTGGACGTCAACGGCATTTATTCCGGCTTTATCGGCGAAGGCAGTAAAACGATTATCCCTGCCTACGCCAAAGCCAAGATTTCCTGCCGGCTTGTGCCGGACCAGAACCCCGATGAAATCTACGCACTCATTCAAGCCTACATCACTAGCCTGACGCCTGAGGCGGTACGGCTGACCATCTTCAAACATTCTGGCGCGCCTGCCTATCTGGTGGACGATGCGCCCGGGCTTGAGCAGCTCTCCAAAGCGCTCGCGGAAACCTGGAAGAAACCGCTCAGCTTCAAACGCGAAGGCGGCAGCATCCCGGTCGCCACCACGATGCAGACCCACCTGGGGGTCAAGTCCCTCCTGACCGGCTTCGGGCTGCCCGACGACCAGATACACTCCCCCAACGAACACCAGCACCTGCCAACCTGGAAATTAGGCGTTCAAGCGCTCATTCGTTTTTTGCTGAGTTTCGAACATGCCAACTGAAGCCGCTCCTGAACTGAAAATGCCCTCCTACGGCGGACAGGCCGTCATCGAAGGCGTGATGATGCGCGGCAAGAAAGCTGTCGCCATGGCGGTGCGCTCCCCGCAAGGCGGAATTGTGATGTTCGACGAGCAGCTCCCCGCGCTTTACCGCTCGATTTGGTTCAAAACTCCCTTCGTGCGCGGAGTTCTCAGTCTGTGGGACTCTCTGGAACTGGGCATGCGCTACCTGACCAAGGCTGCTAACGTGCAGACCGGGGAAGACGAGAAAATTGAGGGCGCAGCGCTCTTTTTCACTGTGCTTGCAGCGGTTTTGGTAGGCATTGGGCTGTTTTTCCTCCTGCCCGCCCTGGCTGCCGGTTGGGTCGATAAATTCCTGAACCTTGGTTCCTGGTGGAGCAACCTCTTTGAGGGCATTTTGCGCCTGGCAATCCTGGTCCTTTACATGGCGCTGGTGGGTAGAATGCCGGATATAAAGCGCACCTTTATGTATCACGGCGCTGAACATAAAACCATCAACGCCTTCGAAGCCGGCGTGGAACTCACCCCGCAGAACGTCGCACTGCAGACCAAAGTGCACCCGCGCTGCGGCACGTCCTTCATCCTCACCCTGGTCGTCTTTTCCGTGCTGATTTTTTCCATTCTGGGTCCGCTGCCCCTCCATTGGCGGCTCATCTCCCGGGTACTGCTGCTGCCGGTGGTAGCCGGGCTTGCCTACGAATATATCCGCTGGGCTGCCCACGCGATGGACAAGAGCGCCTTCGTGCGCGCGTTGATTAAGCCCAACCTGCTTCTGCAGAAATTAACGACCAAAGAGCCGACCGAAGACATGCTGGAAGTTGCCATCGCGGCTTTCAAGCGCATGTACGCGCTGGAGCAGGACACCGAAGAGGCGCAGCCGCTGACTTCATGAAAACCTGGCAGTCTGTCTTCCTCGGGTTCATTGGCGGGCTGCTGCTTTCCGGCCTGATTCTCCTGCTCATTCTCCCGCAGCGGGGCGAACCGATTCAGCTTGCCACCGCGGCGCCTGACCAGCGCGCCCGGAGTACGCCGACCGCCGCCGAAATTGAGGTATACGTTGCCGGCGCGGTGGCAAACCCAGGCGTATACACGCTCCCGGCAGGTTCGCGCGTGCACGATGCGCTTTCCACGGCGGGCGGCGCTGCCCAGGATGCGGATTTTGAGCGCATCAACCTTTCTGCCTTCCTGCAGGACGGGCAGCGGGTGTATATGCCGCGCGTCGGCGAAACTGTGCCAGCCGACGACACGACGCGTGGGCAGACTGGCCTGGAAGCGGCATCAAACCTGGTAAATATCAACGGCGCCGACCTGGAAACGCTAATGTCCCTGCCGGGCATCGGCGAAACCAAGGCGGCCGCAATCCTGAGCTACCGCAGCGAGCACGGTCCCTTCACGAGCCTGGAGGAACTGCTAAACGTTCCCGGCATCGGGCAGGCGCTTCTGGAGGAAATCCGTCCCTTAATTATGCTCGGACCCTGAGTATCCTCAACAAGCGCCCTTAGCGGAGGTCAAGGCAGGTATAATACTCCGCATGGACAACAATCAAAAACTAAAAGCCGATTTACAGAAAGCCATCAAGGATCAGAATCCGCTGCGCAAGCGCGTTTTACGCCTGCTGATTTCCACCATCCAATTGGCAGAAGTCGCCAAAGGTTCCGCGCTCAGCGATTCGGAATTTGTCGCGGTAGTCCAAAAGGAAATCAAAACCAAACTGGATACGATTGCGGACGCGGAAAAAGCAGGGCGCGCGGATATGGTTTCCGAATCCCGGCTGGAAATCAAGGAGCTGGAAGCCTACCTCCCCAGGCAGCTCACGGAAGCGGAATTGGTTGCTCTGGCAGAGGAAATCATCCGGGAAACTGGCGCTGCCTCCCCAAAGGATATGGGTCTGGTGCTGAAAGTCCTCATCCCCAGGCTGGCCGGGCGCGCCTCCAATCAGGATGCCAGTCGGGTGGTTAAAGACTGCCTCAGCAAACCTGCTTGACCATGGCAAAAAATCGGGAAAACGGCACAAAACCGGCAGGGTTTACCCAGGGCGCGCTGCGCCTTCTCATTCTGCTTGTCAGCAGTCTGCTTATATTTGCTTCGCTGGTTTTGCCCGAACTGATTACCCGCTCCAACATCCCGGCGGGCGTGGGCGAAGCAGCATCGCAGGAAATCCTCGCGCCGTATTCCATCACGTATGAGAGTAAGGTACTGACAGAACGCGCCCGCACGCAAGCTGCGGCGGCTGTTCCGCCGGTATTTTTGCCTGCTGACCCCAGCATTTCCCGCCATCAATTGGAAACGCTCGACAGCGTACTGTATTATATTTCCACGGTTCGCAAAGACAACTTTTCCACCCCGGAGCAAAAACTGCAGGACCTCGCGGCGATTTCTTCCGTGAAATTGAGCAGCGCGGTGGCAGCCCAACTGCTCGAATTGGATGAGCAGGACTGGCAGGAAATTGAGGTGGAAGCCCGCCGTGTGCTCGAGCAAGTCATGCGCGACACAATCCGCAGTGATAACCTCTCGCAAATTCGCAGTAATCTGCCCGCTGTAATCGACTTTTCGTTCCGTCCGGAAGATGCCCAGCTCGTAATCGCGCTGGTCTCCCCTCTGATCACACCCACCAGCCTGTTCAGCGAGGAACAGACTAACGCAGCCCGCGAGCAAGCCCGGGCAGGCATCGAACCGATTTCCCGCCAGATTATCGCCGGGGAAGTTATCGTCCGGCGCGGTCAAATTATCCGCGAGGAAGATTACGAAGCCCTGAACGTCTTTGGCCTCGCCAAACCCGTCAATCAGACAGACCAGGTTATCACCAGCGCGGTCCTGACAGGCGTTATCGCGGTGTTGGCAGCGCTCTACTTCCAGCGCCGGCAGGACCAACCGTTCTTCTCCGTCAAAGCGCTGTTGGTCATCGCTGGTTTGTTTCTCATTTTCCTCGCGCTGGGGCGCTTCCTGGTGGTCGACCGTACGATTGTGCCGTATCTCTATCCGGTGGCAGCTTTCGGTCTGACGCTCTCGATTATTTTCAACCTTGAGCTTGGCATCGTGATGAGCATGTTCCTCGCCATTCTGATGGTGTTTGACAACACCCGCGAAGCGGAATTAGGTGTTTTCTATATTCTTCCGGCTGTCGTCGGGATGCTGACAATAGGCCGCGCGCGCCGAATCAGCGCATTTCTGGTAGCCGGGCTGCTCACCGGCATCGCGGGGATGGCTGTGGTGGTGGCTTTCCGCCTGGGCGATACCTATACCGATTTGCTAGGCCTCACCTCCCTGATTGCATCTGCGCTGATTTACGGGCTCGCTTCGGGCAGTCTGGCGCTCCTGCTCCAATATGTGGTGTCGCAAATCCTGGATATCCCCACCGCGCTGCAGCTGCTGGAAGTTTCCCGCCCGGACCATCCTCTGCTGCAGTACATCCTGCGCAACGCTCCCGGTTCTTACCAACACAGCCTGCTGGTCTCCAATCTTGCGGAACAGGCCGCCGAAGCCGTCGGCGCAGACCGCATGCTGGTGCGCGTTGGCGCGCTTTTTCACGACGCCGGCAAAGCCAACAATCCAGCTTTCTTCATCGAAAATCAGGTGAAGGACAAACTGGATTCCCACGATAACCTGGACCCGGCTACAGCCGCCGCGACCGTCATCCAGCATGTGCACGACGGCGTGGAGCTGGCAAAAAAATATCACCTGCCCTCGCGCGTGATTGATTTCATCCGCGAACACCACGGCACAATGCTTACCCTTTACCAATACTCCCAGGCGGCAGCCGCGGCGGACGACCCGGAGAGCGTCGATAAAGCCCTCTTTACCTACCCCGGACCTAAACCTCAGTCCCGTGAGACCGCCATCGTGATGCTCTCGGACGGCACTGAAGCCCGTTCCCGCGCGGAAACGCCGCGCAGCGATGATGAAATCCGCGCCCTCATCCGCAAGACCATTGACATGTACAAAAACGAAGGCCAGCTGGACGCGACCGACCTGACGCTAAAAGACCTCAGCACCATCGAAGATTCTTTTTTCCGGACCCTGCAGCGGTCTTACCATCCGCGCATTCAATACCCCACTCTGAAACCCAACGGAAGCGCCGTGTCCAAGGGCAGCGATTCCGCCGGCTAAACCCCACCCTGGAAGGAGCGCCCAATGATCGAATTTATGATCCCCCGCAAATATCGCGCTGTAATCTCTGCTGACCGGCTCCTGCTCGCTTACCAACGGACGGTGGAAAAGCTTGGCAGGCGTGCTGAGGGCGCAGTCACCCTGAAAATCACGGATAACGCCGGCATCCGCAAGCTTAATAAAGCTTACCGCGGCCTGGACGAAGCCACCGACGTCCTTTCCTTCGAAAACGAATTTGTCGACCTGGAAACGGGCAGGCGTTTCCTTGGTGATATCGCCATCTCCATCGAGAAGGCCCTGGCTCAGGCAGAAGAAAGAGGCTTCAGCCTGCAGGAAGAGCTGGAAATGCTTTTCGTGCACGCCGTTCTGCATCTGAATGGATATGACCACCTGGAGGAAGCGGAACTGGAAGAAATGAACAGCCGGCAGGACGAAATCCTGCAGGAAATTGGCAACCCAATCCGCGGGAGTATCAGCCATGAATGAGACCACTCTGAAACCGAAGCATTCCCGCGGCCTGATAGTGGTCTTACTAAGCGTCATCGGCATGCTCCTGGCGCTTTTGCTGGCGGTCGGCGCCCTGGCTTCGCGGTTAACCCTCATCGATTTTTCTGCCAAACTCGGCCTGTCGATTCAAGAAACGCTGACCGCCACAAACAGCGGCCTGAAACTCATCAGCCAGTCCCTGGATGATGTGGAAGCCAGCTTTGACGAACTGCAGAATTCCATGAAAACGCTGGAAAGCTCTGTGGCGAATCTATCCCCCATGCTGACGGACGTCAGCGAGCTGATTGGGACGGATGTGTCCGCGATTGCCTCGGAAGGGGCTACCACGCTGAAATCCGCCTCGGAAAGCTCGAAACTTATCGATTCCACCCTGCAATTTCTGGCAAAAATTCCACTGCTGCGCCTGGATTACGTCCCGGAAGTCCCCCTGCATGTCACATTGGAGAAGCTGTCCGGCGATGTGGACAGCCTCCCACCGCTGCTGGAGCAAATCAGCGTCGATTTGCAGCAATCCGCCGACGATATTGAACAGCTAGGTCAGGATATCGGCGCACTTTCCACTCAAACCACGGAAATCAAATCCAGCCTGGCGGAGGCCGGTCCCATTCTGGAGAGTTATCTGAAAATCCTCTCGGACCTGCAAGTGGATACAGACTCGCTCTTCACCAGCCTGCCATCATACCTGAATATCGCCTGCTTCGCGCTGGCCGCTTTTGCGTTGTGGGCATTCCTCAGCCAGATTATGCGCTTGTTGGACGGCTTGGATATGCTTAAGTCTGGTAAAATCCGATGAGATTGATGAGGCAGCCCAGCCGGAGCCTGGTCTGCAAATAACAATAAAGAATTAAGGAGAGTGTATGCACAAAGATTTTTTGGACATCATCGATTACAGTCAGGAGGAGCTGCAAGGACTGTTGGACCTTGCCGTACGGCTCAAACGGGAATACCGGGAAGGCGGTAATGAACCCGTTCTCAAGGGGAAAGTACTGGCGATGATTTTTCAAAAGCCTTCATTGCGCACCAGGGTTAGTTTTGATATGGCTATGCGCCACCTGGGAGGGGATGCTTTATACCTCTCACCCAATGAAATTGGTCTCGGAAAACGCGAGTCCGTGGCGGATATCGCGCGCGTTCTGGCTGGTTACGTTCACGGCATCATGGCGCGGGTTTTCGAACACCAGCACGTGCTCGAACTTGCGCACTGGGCAAACGTTCCCGTCATCAATGGGCTGAGCGACTTCAGCCATCCCTGCCAGGCGCTGGCCGACGCACTGACTATCTACGAGAATTTCGGCAGGCTCAAAGGCGTCAACGTGACCTACGTGGGTGACGGCAACAATGTAGCCGTATCGCTCATGCAAATCAGCGCCAAGATGGGTGCGAACTTCAGCATTGCCAACCCCGAGGGTTATGACATGCCCGGCGCGGCAGTCCAAACCGCACTGGAAATTGCCCGCAGCAGCGGCTCCCGCCTCAGTTTCGTGCGGGACCCCCACGAAGCGGTGCGCTTTGCTGATGTCATCTACACCGATACCTGGACCAGTATGGGTCAGGAAGAAGAAGCTGCCGAACGAGAACGCGTCTTCCCGCCCTACCAGGTCAATGACCAACTGGTGTCTGAAGCCAATCCGGAGGTCATCGTGATGCACTGCCTGCCCGCCCACCGCAACCATGAACTTACGGACAGCATCGCGGATGGACCGCATTCCCGGATTTTCCCTCAGGCCCACAACCGCCTGCACGCCCAAAAAGCGATTCTATATACATTATTGAGAGGAGAGTAACTTGAATTCCCAGGATTTTATCAATCTCGAAGACCAATACGGGGCGCACAACTACCAACCATTGGACGTGGTGCTGACCAAAGGAAAAGGCGTTTGGGTGGAAGACGTCGAAGGCAACCGTTATCTGGACTGTCTGAGCGCGTATTCCGCTTTGAATCAGGGTCACTGCCATCCCAAAATTGTTCAGGCAATGACAGACCAGCTCCAACGAGTCAGCCTGACCTCACGCGCTTTTCGTAATGATAAATTGGGACTCTTCTATAAGAAGCTCTCGGACATAAGCGGTTACGAAATGAGCCTGCCCATGAACAGCGGCGCGGAAGCAGTCGAAACCGCCATCAAAGTCGCCCGGAAGTGGGGCTACGCTGTCAAAGGCATCCCCAAATATGAGGCTGAAATCATCGTGGCCGCCGGGAACTTCCACGGCCGCACCGTAACCATCGTGTCCTTTTCAACCGAACCCCTGTATAAGGACGCCTTCGGTCCGTTCACACCCGGCTTCAAGGTCATCCCATTCGGGGACCTGGCAGCCCTCGAAGCCGCTATCGGCCCGAATACCGCCGCGGTAATGCTGGAACCCATCCAGGGTGAAAACGGCGTTATCATCCCGCCGGAAGGCTACCTGCGCGGCGCGGCGGATCTGTGCAAACAAAACAATGTGCTTTTCATCGCCGATGAAATCCAAACCGGCCTGGGGCGCACAGGCAAACTTTTCGCCTCCGATTACGAAGGCGTTCGCCCGGACATGACCATCATCGGCAAAGCGCTTTCGGGCGGCCTGTACCCGATTTCTGCCGTGTTGGCAGATAAAGCAATACTCGACCTGATTCTTCCCTCCGAACACGGCTCCACCTTCGGCGGCAGCCCATTAGCCGCCGCGGTTGGCATTGCCGCATTGGAAGTCATCGAGGAAGAAAAACTTCCAGAGCGCGCCTTCACCCTGGGCAAGTACTTTATGGACCACCTGAGTGAAATTAACTCCCCGAACATCAAGGAAATCCGCGGAAAAGGCTTGCTCATCGGCGTCGAATTGAAACCCGAAGCCGGCGGCGCGCGCCGTTTCTGCGAGTCGCTCCAAAGCGAAGGCATTCTGGCGAAAGAAACGCATACGCATGTCATCCGCTTCGCGCCTCCGCTGGTAATCGAGCAGGAAACGCTCGACTGGGCGCTTCCCAGGATTGCCAGGGTATTGCGACAAGCTTAGAAAGCAGGGTAGCATGAACAGGTTTGCCAAGATAGTTGCCACGCTCGGTCCAAGCAGTTCGGATGAAAGCACGCTGCGCGAGTTAATTGAAGCCGGGATGGATGTCGCCCGTCTGAATTTCTCTCACGGCACGCACGAAGAGCACGCGGAGAAAGTGAAGCTGCTGCGCAAACTCTCTGAAGAGCTTGGCAAACCTGTCTCGATTTTAATGGACTTGCAAGGCCCCAAATTGCGCATTGGCAAACTGGAGAAGGATGTCGTGACGCTGCAGTCCAACCAGGTCGTCGCCCTCAGCTCCTCCGAAAACCCGGATCATGTGCGTGAGGGGACAATCTTCATCCCGTTTGACGTCCCCAGGCTGCACGAAGCGCTGGCCCCCGGGAACCACATCCTGATGGACGACGGTCAATTGGAATTCGAAGTCCTCGAGCTGGACGGCGAGAATATCTACGCCCGGGTCATCTTGGGCGGAAACCTGAAATCGCATAAGGGCGTAAACCTGCCTGGCTCCAAACTGGACATTCCCTGCCTGACTCCCAAAGACCTTGAGGACCTGCAGTTCGGGCTCGATATCGGGGTCGACCTGGTCGCAATATCCTTCGTCAAGCAGGCTTCAGATATCCTGACCGTGCGCGAAACTATGCGGCGTATGTCCAGCCTGCTGCGGCTGCCGCCGATTGTCGCCAAACTGGAGCGCCCGGAAGCGATTGCCAACCTGGAATCCATCATCGACGCGACCGACGGCGTGATGGTCGCCCGCGGAGACCTGGGTGTGGAAATGTCCCCGGCGGTAGTGCCCTCCGCCCAAAAGGAAATTATCCGGGCTGCCAACCACAAGGGCAAATTCGTCATCACCGCCACGCAGATGCTTGAATCCATGATTAACAACCCGCGCCCGACCCGCGCGGAAGCTGCGGATGTAGCCAACGCGATTTTTGACGGCACCGACGCGGTCATGCTCTCCGCGGAATCTGCGGCCGGCAAATATCCGGTGCAAAGCGTCCGGATGATGGAGTCCATCATCCGCGAATCTGAAAAACACCTCAAGGAATGGGGCCACCTGGACAGCCTGGTCAGCACAAACCAGCTGGATAACGCGATTTCCATCGTACGCGCCGCCAAAGACCTGACCGTTAATGCAAAAGTCTCAGCAATTGTGGTGTTTACCATCTCGGGCGCCAGCGCGCTGTCGATGTCCAAGACCAAACCCTCAGTGCCAATCTACGCTTTTACCCCGGAGATACGCACGTACCAGTGGCTGGGCATCGCCTGGGGTGTTACCCCGCTGCTTGTCCCGCACGCCGACACGCTCGAAACAATGATCCGGCATGTCGAAACAGCCATCACCTCGTCCACGCCGCTTCGCGCGGGCGACCAGGTGGTCGTCATTAGCGGCTTCCCGGTGGGCGAGTTTGGCAAGCCCAACCTGACCCTGCTCTACACCCTGAGAGGATGATCAGGCGAGCACGACTTATTCGCGACCTTTGCGCAAATCGAGGAAAAACACAGCAACGCAGCCGGCTGTGTTTTTTGTTTGCCGCTGCTGGCCGCCCTTTCCCCATCGAAGGAGTTCCAAAACGAGTACCGCTTGAATATTCTGGCGGGAGAGTTTAATTTCCTAAGGATTTTCTATTGCCAGGTTTGCCCTCCTGTGATAGGATTGCTGTGCTTGGTATATAATAGTAGATAACTTATCTATATAAGCGGATGAAAATAACGCAACATGGTCTTAATGAGGGCGGCAACCCCTGTCGTCGGGGGTCCACAGCAGTTTGCCCACGCCAGTATACGCGGTGTGTTTTGAAAGCAAGGAATAAGAGGAGAACCTGCAATGTTGAAATTTGATGAGGACAAGATCATTAAGAGTATCAACGGGGCGCTGGCATTGCGTCCAAAAATTGAAGCAATCGCTGATGAGTTGTATGACCGCGGTTTTGATGCTGTATTCTATTTGGGCATCGGCGGTACTTATGCCAGCGGCATTCAGGTGGTGGATTCCGTGGAAGGGAAAAGCCGCCTGCCTATTTATTTATTGCATGCCGCACGTTATGCCGCGCACGGCAACGCGCATATCACGGGACAATCCGTGATTGTGATCGCATCCGACAGCGGCACAACCTCCGAGATGATAGAAGCGGTGAAGAAAGCGAAGCAAGCCGGCGCGTTGATTGTTGGATTCGTGGAGTTTGGCGACTCCCCGCTTGCCAGATTGAGCGACCGCCTTATCTCCTATCCGCATAACGAGCAGCTCAAGCTCTTCATGTTCGCGCATCGTCTGATGAACCGGAACGGCGAATTTGAGGACTACGAACGCTTCTATCGCGAATTGGAAGCCCATCTGGCCGATGCCTACGTAGACACGTCCAAACGTGCGGATGCCTTCGCTCTGGCGTTCGCGGAAATGCATAAGGACGACCCGCTGCATTATTACGTCTCAGCCGGCAATCATTACGGCGCGGCTTACTCGTACGCCATGTGCTACGTGGAAGAACAGCATTGGATTCGCTCGAAATCTATCCACGCCGCGGAATTTTTCCACGGCACGCTGGAAGTCATAGACCGCGACACAAACATCACAGTTTTTGTGGGCGAAGATGAAGAACGGCCGCTGGCGGAACGCGTCGCCCGCTTCCTTCCCCGAATCTGCGCGCGACATACCATTATCGACACCAAAGATTACCCCCTGGAAGGCATCAGCCCTGAATTCCGCGGCTTGATTTCGTATCTTGTGTGTCACGCCGTGACCGAGCGCATCGACGCGCACATCGAAAAGCTAAACTGCCACCCTATGGAAATCCGCAGATACTATCGGCGGCTGGACTACTGAGTCTCCCTCCAGGCCGCAGGGTTAAGGTCAGGCTGGCTGATGTGAAATAAAGCTGTCCAAAAAGAACGGGGTTTTCTTTTAGGACAGCTCAAAGTGGGAGAACCTGCCTGGTTCAGGCGCCGTTTTGCTGGCGCAAATCCGCGAACATCCGTAAAACGGGCAAGGAGTGGGAAAACCAAAGGAGCTGTCCCAAAAGTCGGACAGCCCCTTTAGTTTGAATATTCAGATGGAAATCGAACGAGCGGCCAGGGGTACCTCCCCCCGATAAACGCAATCCCTGCGCGCTCCCCTGCCGGCTCCGCTGGCAGACTTACTGGTACAACTGGTTGATGCGCTCCAGCGCAGCAGGCTCCGGGCGCAGTCTGTCCGGCGTCAGCCGGTTGAGCGGTTCTTCGACGAAATCGAATTCATCGTAAATATTGGTCGGCGCGTTTTCGATGTAAATCAGGCCGGTCGCGAAATAGTGGTTCTTATAAGATTCGGTCAGCAAGTCCAGCGCGGCGTTCTTATCGGTCGGGTCGTAATCCCGGTCGATTTTCTTCAGGAGAATGCTTGACCCGTCATGCAGCCGCACTTCGCGCGTTTCCCCTTCCTGAAAGTCTTTGATTTCAATGGTACGCGCGCGCGGGACATAGGTAATATCCTGGATGGGGGCTTCATTCTCCCTGCCCCAGGTATAGGATTGTAATGCTTCATCGCGGTTGTTAAAGGTCACGCAGGGGCTGATGACATCAATCACAGCGATGCCGTTGTGCATCACTGCCGCTTTCAATAGCTCTTTCATCTGCTTAATATCGCCGGAGAAGGCGCGCGCCACGAACTTCGCGCCGCTGATGAGCGCTTCCATGCACAGGTCGAGCGGCGGCAGGAAGTTCTTGCCCTGGTGCTTCAGCTCCAAACCCAGGTCTGAAGTAGCGGAGAACTGCCCCTTGGTCAGTCCGTACACGCCGTTGTTCTCGATGATGTATACCATCGGGACGTTGCGGCGGATGATATGCTTGAAATGCCCCAGCCCGATGCTGGCGGTATCCCCGTCGCCGGAAGTCCCGAGCGCTTTGATGCGCCGGTCGGCGAAGCACGCGCCGGTTACCAAGGTGGGCATGCGCCCATGCAGGCCGTTGAACCCGAAGGAGCGCTGCAGGAAGTAATTCAGGCTTTTGCTGGAGCAGCCGATCCCGCTGAATTTCGCCACCATTTCGGGCATCAAACCCAGCTCGTAAATCGCCTGTTGAATTTGATTGGAGATCGTGTTGTGCCCACAGCCCGGGCAAAGAGTGGAGGGTTTGCCGCGGTAATCCACCGGGGAAAGCCCGACAAAGTTGCGTTCGGTCCTGGCAGTTTGCGTGTTATCCATTTTGCTGCTCCTTGACAATAATTTGCTGCTTAACCCAGGCAGCGGTCATAGGCAATCCGTCCACTTCAGCCAAAGAAAAGAGTTTTTGGGAAAAAGCCTGCAATTCCTGGATGAGGATCCCGTACAACTGCCCGTCGCGGTTCAGTTCCAGGACGTACACGCGGTCGTGGTTCTCCAGGAATTCCCGCACCGCCGCGCAAACCGGCAGCGCGCGGATGCGCAGATAATCCGCCGGAAGCCCTGCTTGCTCGAGCTGGTCCTGACCCTCCACCACCGCGGGGTCCGTCGAACCCATCGCGATGATGCCAAGGCGGGCGCCGGGTTTTTCCCGCAGGATTGGTTCGGGAAGGTATTCGCAGGAGTTCTGCAGTTTCCGTTTGATTCTCTGGATCATTTCCGCCCAGTTCTGGGGGTCTTCGCTGTAGTTTCCATATTCATCGTGGCCAGTACCTCTTGTAAAATACGGCGCGGCCGGGTTTTGGTTGCCCATAACGGTCCGCCAGGGGATGCCGTCGCCTTCGATATCCTTGTAGCGCCCCCAGCTGCCTTCAAAGCGGGCCAGATCTTCTTCCCACAGAATCCTGCCGCGGTCAATCGGTCTGTCCGGGTAGGCGAACTTATCAGTGATCCATTGGTTCATCCCCAGGTCGAGGTCGCTCATCACAAACACAGGCGTCTGGTAATGCTCGGCGATATCAAAGGCTTTCCAGCCGAACTCAAAACATTCGTTCACGCTGCCTGGAATGAGAAGGATGTGGTTAATGTCGCCGTGCCCCAGGCGGTAGACCATCGCCAGGTCGCCTTGCGCGGTGCGCGTGGGCAGCCCGGTGCTGGGCCCCACCCGCTGGACGTCCCAGATGACAACTGGCGTTTCGGTGAAGTAAGCCAGACCAATATTCTCAGTCATCAGGCTCAAGCCCGGGCCGGAAGTCGCGGTCATCGCGCGCAGGCCAGCCCAACCCGCCCCGATCGCTGCGCCCGCTGCAGCCAGTTCATCTTCAACCTGCAGGATGATGCAAGTGTTTTTTCCGGTCTGGGGGTCCCTTCGCAGTTTCGGGTTTTGCGCGATCATGGATTCCACCAGGCTTGAAGCCGGGGTAATCGGATACCAGGAACAGAATTGCGCGCCGCCAAAAAGCGCGCCCAGGGCGGCGGCGTTGTTGCCGTCAGTGAGTATGCAGTCCGTCAGCGGCGCCAGTTTTCGGACCGAATAGCGGTCTTGTTTGGTCAGATTGGCGGCTGCCCATGCAAAGCCCGTCTTAATCATGTTCAGGTTGGATTCAAGCGCGTTTTGCCGGCTGCCAAAGTGCTTCGTCAGCGCATATTCGATGTTCTCCAGCGGTATGCCTAATACCTGCCCGACGACGCCAACATACGCCATGTTTTCCATGTATTCGCGCAGGTTTCTGGGAACTTCCGCCTGGCGGACAAACTGCCGGATTGGCATGGGGTAATAGACCACGTCCGTCCGCGCGTCCGCTGGCTTTTGCAGATGGTCAGCGTAAAACACAACGCCGCCTTCCGGCAGGTAGCTCAGATCCTTCTGAAATGTATCCGCGTTCATCGCTACGATTATGTCATCATACGGTACCCGTCCAAGATAGCCGCGCTCGGAGACGCGGATTACGAACCAGGTCGGCAGCCCCTTAATGTTGGAAGGGAATATGTTCTTTCCGGATGTAGGAATTCCCATATTAAAGAGCGCCCGATACAATATTGTGTTTGCCGTGGCGCTGCCGGACCCGTTCACAGTACAGAGCGTCATGCAAAAATCGTTTACGGACGCGCTGCTCTCAGCCTGTGTGTTTGTAGTGGGATGCTCCATCTCTTTGCTGCTCTCCTGGTAATCTTTATTCAAAGCGTTGGGATAAATCAGCCTTTTTGCGCTGCTTTACCAGATCCATGTGCTCAACGAGCCATTGGTAACCGCGCTCATAATCGCGCGAAGCGAGCGCATCCGCAATCCGGCGGTGATAATTCCACACGTTTTCCAGATAGGCCCTATCCACTGGCAGATTGCGTTCGTATTCCGCGTTCAGGTTCCAGAAAGTCTCGAGGATGCTGTTGGCGAGCGGGTTTTCCAGGTGCTCAAATATGAGCATGTGGAAATCGCGGTGTTCTGGCTGCGGGGAACGCACCGGTTCGCGGGAAATCTCCGCGAACGCGGCATCGACAATCCGGTGCAGGGTCTGAATTTGCCGGCTGGTAAGCTGCGGGGCAGCCTCGTGCCAGTAGCTGATTTCAATATGCTTGCGCAAGTCCCGCAAAGCGTCAGACACGTCCGGCTGAACTTTTGCGCCATAGCGCAGACAAAGTTCCAGACATTGATTAATGGAAAACTCGCGGTTCTGGATCCCGACCCTGGTCTTCACGTCCACAAAACCGAGCGTGCGCGCCACTTCGAGCTGCTCGCGCACGCTGGCAACGCTAATCCCCAGCAGCGTGCTGAGTTGAGGAATGCTGGGGATAGGCGCTTGCGCGCGGGAAGCTTCAGCCAGATAATCGAGCAGTTCGTTCTTACTTTTCATGCGGGGCATATATTTAATCCGATTAATAATACCTATTTATCTGATTATAGTCGGAATTTCTCTATTTCGTCAAGGTGTTTAGCGCTATTAATCTGATTATTATCCTGGGATTCCAATTTTCGGGTCTACAGCGCTGAAAACAAGAGGTCTGTTCGTTTTGAACCGCCTAAGGTTGAGCCTTTCACGCGCAGCCCGAGCGCCGCAAGTCTGCCGCAATACCTCAATTTCTGCCACTTTTAACCGGACGGCAGATTTCCTGGGGTACAATACTCAAGAATTCATTCTTGGTTAATCTCTCAATGGGTGTCAGCGAATTCTCCATTCCTTTCCGTTACAAGACGAACAAGGCCAATCCTGTTGTCTGGCTGCTGTCGCATACCCTCCACCATTGGGCTGTGTTCCTGGCAGCCTTGCTGGGCGCAGTCGGCAACGCCGCCTTGGCTTCCATTCCCGCTATCCAGTTCGGCATTGTCTTCACCAACCTGACCAGCGGCGCGCCGGATAAAAACGTCTTCATCCAGGCGGCGCTCGTCATCACCTTTTCCCAGGTCCTTCGCGGTCTGTTCCAGCTGATGCGCAACTTAGCCTTCGAGGTCACCGCTCAAAGAATAGAGCGCGACGTGCGCGATGAGTTCTACATCAGTCTGCTTGGAAAAAGCATGACCTTCCACTCCCTGCAGTCGGTTGGAGACCTGATGGCGCGGGCGACGAATGACATTCGCGAGGTGAATTTTCTCTACAGTCCCGGGATTAACATGGTCTTCGGGTCGATCAACTTTTTGTTCGTCCCTCCAATCATCGCCTGGCAGATTCACCCCGCCTTGCTGCTGACCCCGCTCCTGTTCATTCTCACTTACTTCATTGCCGTTACAGCTTACCTGAAGAAACTCAGACCCATTACCGACAAGGTTCGCAGCAGTTTTGGACTTATGAACAGCCGCCTGGCAGAAGCAATTGACGGCGTGGAGACGGTCAAAGCTGCCGCTCAGGAGGAGAACGAAATTGCGCTTTTCCGGCGCAACATCAGAGCCTATCGCGACGCTTCCGTGGAACAGGGCGACATAGAAGCCCGCTTTCTGCCCCTGCTGCTGCTTGCCTTGGCGATGGGCTTCGGCCTGCTGCATGCGCTGGTGCTTTTTCAGCAGGGCACCATTCCACTGGGGGATGTCATTAAGTATTTTAGCGCCCTGGCGCTGCTAAACTTCCCGACCAACAGCTCCATCCACTCCTATTCACAAATTTCTCTGGGAGTTGCCAGCGCGCGGCGGCTGCTCTCCATCATGAACACCGAGAATAATCTGGATAAGAATGACGCCGGCCGCGCAGAGCCGCTTCGCGGTGAGGTACGTTTCACAAACCTGAGCTTTTCCTACAATACTCACAATACAGCCCTGCAGAATATCAACTTCGTTGTGAAACCCGGGCAGACTGTCGCCATCGTCGGTCAGACTGGCTCCGGAAAAACGACGCTGGTACGGCTGATCAACCGCACTTACGACCCAAGTGAAGGTTCCGTGCAAATTGACGGCTGCGACCTAAGGGACTGGAGGCTGGACACCTTGCGCAGCCAGATTTCTATCATCGAACAGGATATCTTTTTGTTTTCCACATCAATAGCCGATAACATTGCTTTCAGCAAACCCGGCGCCACCCGCGCGGAAGTGGAAGCTGCCGCCCGGAAAGCGCAGGCGCACGCCTTCATCACCGCCCTGCCGGAAGCTTACGACACGATCATCGGCGAGCGCGGCGTAACGCTTTCGGGCGGTCAGCGCCAGCGCATCGCCCTGGCGCGCGCCTTCCTGACGGATCCCAAAATCCTCATTCTGGACGATTCCACCAGCGCAATCGACAGCCAGACCGAGGACGAAATTCAGCGTGCAATCAAGGCTGCCTCCGAGGGGCGCACCACCTTCATCATCACGCATCGATTGTCCCAAATCCGTTGGGCGGACCTCATCATCGTGATGCGCCGCGGGACAATTTCGGATATCGGAACGCATACTGAACTGATGCAGTCCTCCGCCTCTTACCGCAATATCTTCACGGAGAGTTAGACAGCATGGGATTCTCCGCCGGACTTGCCAGCGAATCGTACGACCGCCAATACAGCAATAAAACGCTGCTCGGGCGCATTTGGGCGTACGCCAAACCGGAACGCAAGCGCATTCTCGTTATCCTTTTTGCGGTGCTGCTGCACGGCGGGGTGGGCGCGCTTCCGCCGGTCATCGTCGCCAAAGTGTTGGATGAAGGCGTCGCCGGTATTCCGGATCACCAGGTGTTTTACCTGCTTGCCGCTGTTATTATCGTGCTGGAGCTGCTCGGGTATCTGCTCTATTACATTAACCACCGCCTCCTGGCGCGCGTTATCGCGGATATCAACCGCAGCCTGTCCACGGACGCTTTTGCCGCTTCGATGCGCCAGGATATGGCTTTCCATGATGTGTTCTCCTCTGGAAAAATCGTCTCCCGCATCACAACCGATACGCGCGACTTCTCCACGCTCATCACGCTCACGATGGACGTTGCCAACAATCTGGTCCAGTCGGTGGTAACCTCCATTATCCTCCTGACAGCTGAGTGGCACCTGGCGCTATTGTTCTTCCTGACCGTGCCGGCATTTATCCTGTTCGTCTCGCTATACCGCAACCTGGCGAGGCGTGTTTCACGTCAGGGCATGCGCGCGATGGCGAACGTGAACGCTACCATCAAAGAAACGATCAGCGGAATCGCGATTGCCAAGAATTTCCGTCAGGAAGAGCGCATCTACGACGAATTCAAGCGCTCGAACATTTTGTCCTACCGGACGAACGTTAAGCGCGGCATGGTCCTTTCCACCGTCTTCCCCATCACTCGCATGCTTGGCGCGCTGGCCACCGCCATGCTGGTCTATTTCGGCGCGATTTCCGTCACGCAAGGGGTTATCACCGCTGGCGCGTGGTACCTCTTTATCCTGAGCACGGACCGTTTCCTCCAACCAATCCTCAGCATCACCTCCTACTGGACACAGGTCCAGACCGGTCTATCCGCCGCTGAACGGATACTCGCGTTGATTGACGCCGAACATACCGTCATCCAGACCGGCGGATACAATCCTGAAAATTACCGCGGGAGAATTGATTTCAATCACCTCACGTTTCGTTATGCCAACGGTTATACCGTGCTGAATGACTTCAGCCTGCACATCCGCGAAGGGGAAAACATCGCCATCGTCGGACATACCGGGGCCGGAAAAACTTCCATCGCGCGTCTGATTGCCCGTTTTTACGAATTCCAATCCGGCGAGCTGCTCATCGACGGCAAAGACATCCGCAGTTACGACCTGCATGCGCTGCGCCAGCATATGGGTCTGGTTACCCAGGTGCCTTTCCTCTTTGAGGGCACAGTGGAAGAAAATATCCGGTTCGCGCGGCCTGAGATCACACGCGAAGAGATTCTTGCGCTGGCAAGCCAGATTGGCGGCGGGGAATGGCTGGACACTTTCGCGAACGGCCTGGACACCCGGGTCGGGGAGCGCGGGGCGCAGATTTCCATGGGGCAGCGTCAGCTCGTCGCGCTGATGCGCGTACTGGCGCAAAATCCCTCGGTTTTCATCCTGGACGAAGCCACCGCGAGCATCGACCCCTTCACCGAGAAGCAAATCCAGACCGCGCTGAATCTGATTCTCAATCAATCTACAAGCGTCCTTATCGCGCACCGGCTCTCAACCGTCCAAAGCGCGGACCGCATCATCGTCCTGAGGGATGGCGACATCATCGAAGAAGGCACCCACTCCCAGCTGCTCAAGCAAGGCGGGCATTACTCGGAGCTGTACAACACCTACTTCCGGCATCAGAGCCTGGACTACGCAGAACATGCGGGCGGATGAGCTGCCTGCGTACCGCTGCTCGTCCGCACAGCGCTCTCGCTTGACTTTAGGCTTTATCCGGCTAAAATTAAATCAGAACATTGGCAGGGAAGAGCCCTGCTTCAGGCACCGAAGGGGCAAACCCGCAAAAACGGGCGAAACTCTCAGGTAAACAGACCCTGCCAATTAATCCTCTGAAGGTAACAGTCAACAGTTAACGACAGAGGCACAAGAAACCTGTGCCTCTGCAACTATTTGATAAGGAGAAACGATGAACTTCCCACAAGAACTAAAATATGCTCAGACAGATGAATGGGTGAAGCTTGAAAACGGCATTGCTACCGTCGGCATTTCGGATTACGCCCAGGATGCGCTCGGCGATATCGTCTATTTCGAGTTCTCGGTTGAGGTTGGAGATCATGTGAAGGCCGGCGGGCAGCTCGGTCAGGTGGATTCCGCCAAAGCCAGCTCGGAGGTCATGCTGCCAGTGAGCGGCGTGGTGACCGAGATCAATGAAGCCATCCTCGATGAGGTGGAAATCCTCAACGACGACCCATACGGGAAAGGCTGGCTGCTCCGGATTAAGGTCGACGATCCTGCTGAGCTGGAAAAGCTGCTCAGCGCCGAAGCCTATCGGGCCTACCGGGTAGGGTAAAGCCTATGTTCACGCCCCACACCCAAAAAGATGTGGAGGTGATGCTTAAGACTATCGGAATCGGAAAAGTTGAAGACCTCTTTAATGAGATCCCGGAAAAGTTCCGTTTCCCAGAGCTCAAGCTTCCCGCCTCCCTGACCGAAATGGAAGCTGCCGACGAGCTGGAAGGCATCGCCGACGCGAACGGCAGCACCAAAACCTTCCTGAACTTCATCGGCGCGGGCGCCTACGACCATTATGTGCCTGCGGCGGTGGATATGCTCCTGCGGCGCGGGGAGTTTTACACCGCCTACACGCCGTACCAACCCGAAATCTCCCAGGGCACACTGCAGGCAATTTTTGAGTACCAAAGTCTGATTTGCGAGCTGACCGGCATGGACGTCGCCAACGCTTCGCATTACGACGGCGCTACTGCCGCGGCGGAAGCAGTGATCCTGGCTTACCATCACTTCAAAGGCAAGCGCACCAAATTCCTGATATCGCGCGCGGTTAACCCGCAGTACCGCGAAGTTGTGCGCACCTATATGCGCGGCAGTCAGGAGATCAGCATCCAGGGGGACGATCCTGAAACCGGCATCGACGCCTCGATGGAGAAACTCATCTCCCGGATTGACCCCAACACCGCCCTGGTGATGGTGCAGTACCCCGATTTCTTCGGGCGCGTGATAGATTACAAGCCGCTCATCGCAGCCGCGCACAGCGCCGGCGCGCTGGTCGCGGTCGCCGTCAACCCCACCGCGTTGGGTGTGCTCACCCCTCCAGGTGAAATCGGCGCGGATATTGTCTTTGGCGAAGGTCAGCCGCTCGGTATTCCGCTCTCCTACGGCGGGCCGTATCTGGGTATCTTCGCGGTTACGAACGACCTGCTGCGCAAGATTTCCGGCCGGCTTGTCGGTGAAACTGTTGACAGCGCCGGCAGGCTGGCGTACGTGCTCACGCTCACAGCCCGCGAGCAGCACATTCGCCGCGAGAAAGCCTCTTCGAATATCTGCACAAACCAGGGATTAATGGCGCTGGCTTCCACCATTTACCTGAGCCTGCTCGGGAAGCAGGGCTTTGAAGCCGTGAGCAACCTGTGCTTCCAAAAAGCGCATTACGCCGCAAAACAAATCAGTTCCATCCAGGGCTATACGCAGGAGTTTTCCAGCCAACCCTTCTTCCATGAATTTGTCATCCGCAGCCCGCAGCCGGTGAAGCACCTGCTCGAAGACTTGCGCGCCTATGACATCCTCGGCGGTTACGACCTCGGCAGCGATTATCCCGAGCTGGAAGGCTGCCTCCTGATAGCCGTCACGGAAAAAATAGGCAAGGAAGATATTGACCTGCTGCACGACGCGCTGATCGAGGTGACTCATGACTGAGCCTACCATCTTTGAATTGTCCTCTGCAGGCCGCCAGGGCGTGCGCTTTCCGGCTTCGGACGTGCCGGAGGTGGAACTGCCGGCTGCCTTCCGCCGCAAAGAACTCCCTCTTCCGGAGCTGGCGGAAATCGACACTGTACGCCACTTTACGCGCATCTCCCAGAAGAATTACGCGATTGACCTGGGGTTTTACCCGCTGGGTTCCTGCACGATGAAGTACAACCCCAAGATTAACGAAGTTACCTCACGCTTGCCCGGCTTCGCGCTCACTCACCCGCTGCAGCCGGAAGACACGGTGCAGGGCAACCTCTACCTGATGTACACCTTGCAGGAATGGCTGAAGGAAATCGTCGGTTTTGCCGGCGTCTCCCTGCAGCCCGCCGCCGGCGCGCACGGCGAACTGACCGGAGCGCTGATCATCCAAAAGTACCACGCCGACCGCGGTGACAGTCAGCGCACGCGCATCCTCATTCCGGATTCAGCCCACGGCACCAACCCTGCCACCTCCGCGATGAGCGGTTTTGAGGTGGTGAACCTGCCTTCAGACGCGCGCGGAAATGTGGATCTGGAAGCCCTCAAAGGCTTATGCGATGAACGCCTGGCCGGCTTGATGCTCACGAACCCGAATACCCTCGGACTTTTTGATGAGAATGTGACCGAGGTCATCGAGATGGTGCACGCTGCCGGCGGGCTGGTCTACGGTGACGGCGCAAACCTGAACGCCCTGCTCGGCATTGTCCGCCCGGGGGATTTGGGATTCGACATCATGCATCTGAACCTGCACAAAACCTTCTCCACCCCGCACGGCGGCGGCGGCCCGGGCTCGGGTCCGGTCGCGGTCTGCCAGCGGTTGGTAGAATACCTGCCCGACCCGGTAGTTGCGATAGTGGAACCCGGGAGCGAGGAACTCCCGCCTTTATATGGCTACGCGCACCCCGCGAAATCCATCGGGCGCGTTAAGTCCTTCAACGGGCATTTCGGCATGTTGGTCCGCGCTTACACCTACATTGCTATGCACGGCGGGAACGGCCTGCGGAACATCGCCGAAAAATCGGTGCTGAACGCCAATTATTTGCTTGCGAAGGTGAAAGACGCCTACCATCTGGCATACGACCGCCGCTGCATGCACGAATTTGTGGTGGAAGGCCACTGGGCGGACGCCCCCGGCATCCGCGCGATAGATATTGCCAAGCGCCTTATCGACTACAACTTCCATCCGCCCACAAACTACTTCCCGCTGATTGTGCACGAAGCGCTCATGATTGAGCCCACTGAGACCGAGTCGCTCGAAACGCTGGACGCCTTCGCGGACGCCATGCTGAAGATTGCCGCGGAAGCGCGCGAAAACCCGGAATTGCTGCACGAAGCCCCGCACAATTCCCCCGTCGGGCGCTGTGACGAAGTCCGCGCTGCCAAGCAATTAATCCTGCGAGCGCCGAAAGTTTAAATCCACCAGGAATCAGGGGCTGTCCAAAAAATCGGGCAGCCCCTTTGGTTTTCCCACTCCGTGCTTGTTTTTCCGGGGTTTTGCGGCTTTGCGCGGATAATACGACGCCTAAACCAGGCACTTTCTCCCGCCTTGGGCTATCCAAAAAGAATCACCCGTACTTTTTGGCCAGCCTCTTGGGTTTAACACAGCTCCAGCGTTACCGGGCAGTGATCGGAACCCATAATCTCATCCAGGATAATAACATCCCGCACCCGGGTCATCAGAGGCGCGCTGACCAGGAAATAATCCAGGCGCCAACCGATATTCTTGACGCGCGCGTTCATGCGGTAAGACCACCATGTATAAGCCGCTCTGAGCGGATAAAGCTCCCGGAAAACGTCGATAAAGCCGTGTTCCAGGAACTTATCAATCCACACGCGCTCTTCAGGCAAAAAACCGGTGTTTTTTTCGTTTTCCTTTGGTCGGGCAAGGTCAATTTCATTATGCGCGGTATTGAAATCACCGGTGATGATGACATTTTCGCCATGCTCATGGTGTCCCTCGCAGACCTCCAGCAGCCGGGCGTAAAAGTCCAGCTTGAAAGGAACGCGCTGGTTTTCTTCCCCGCCGTTGGGGAAGTAAATATTGTACAGAAAAAAATCCGGATATTTCAGCCGGGTCACGCGTCCCTCAGTATCAAAGGCTTCTATGCCCAGTCCAGTGCCAATCTCCAGGGGCGGCTCTTTGTAAAACACCGCCGTGCCGCTGTAGCCCGGTCTATCCGCAGGGTTCCAGAAGCTTTTATAGCCCTGTAATTCGCGCTGTTCTCCACTCAACTGCTCCGGCTTGACCTTGATTTCCTGCAGGCACAAGACGTCCGGTTGATGCTCCATGACCCAATCGAAGCCCTGCTTGCTTAGGGCAGCACGGTATCCGTTCACATTCCAGGTGGTAATCTTCATACCTTTTCTCCTTTTTCCCGGCGCGCAAGGCTATGGTAAACTTAGGGTTTGATAAATATGACCCGACGAAAATTACATTTCCCTTTACAACGCATTCGGTTTCTGTTCCTGCTGATTTTACCAATGATTTGCGCGGCTTTGGCCCCGGCCAGCGTAAAAGCGCAGTCCGCGCAGCTGCCGGTCTACATCGTGGAGTCCGGAGACACGCTCTACGGCATTGCTGACCAGTTTTACACGACCATTGATGAACTCCTGGCCGTGAATAACCGCAGCATCGGGGATACACTGCGCCCGGGCGACCGGTTGTATATCCCCGGGCTTGAAGGGCTGCAAGGCGTGCTCAGCACGGATTACGTTCCGCTTGGCGCCAGCCTGCGCAGCCTGAGCCGCCGCACGCAGTCCGACCCCGCCAGCCTGGTGCGTCTGAACAAGTTCACAAGCCAATCGGAGCTCTTTGTTGGTCGGAAAATTGCGCTGACTACCTCGGAAACCACGCAGGACCTGCAAACAATGCCCTCCCTCCTGCCAGGACAATCCTGGATGGAACGCTCCATTCTCGCCGGTCAGAATCCATGGGCGCTTGCCCGCTTGAACCGGCTGGGCTCGCCAAACGCCGCGCTCCCACAGGATGCTTACTACGCGCACTCCGCGCAAAGCAACCCAAACAGCCTGGCTATCCCGGGCATTACATCCCTGGTAATTGGCAATCTCCCCTTGGTTCAGGGCGGCACCTTCGTCCTCGAGCTTACAAGCGAGCAGCCAGTCTCACTTTCGGCTGATTTGGCGGGCGTTCAACCGGTTTTCTTTACCCAGGATAACGGCAGCCAGATAGCCTTTGGCGGCATCAACGCTTTACAAGAGCCCGGTGCCTACCCCCTCACCATCGAAGTGACGAATGCCGATGGCGCGACTTACCGCTTTGACCAGTGGACGATTATTGGTTCGGGCAATTTCGAGACCGATGAGACGCTTAAGGTGGACCCTGAAACCGTCAACGGGGACAACATTACCGCAGAGGATACCCTCTTCAAGCAGATTGTCACAGTGCTCACGCCCATCCGGCAGTGGAGCGGAGTCTTCCAGTACCCCACCAAGGGCGGCGACTGCGTCAATTCGCGCTTTGGCAGCCGGCGCTCTTACACCGGAACCGACAAGATTTACTACCACACCGGTCTGGATATCGGTTGGTGTTATGGTATTGACGTGTTCGCCCCAGCGGCCGGCACCGTGGTGGCTGTTCTCCCAGAGCAAATTGTGCGCGGTAACACTCTCGTGATTGACCATGGATTGGGCGTTTTTTCGATCTATATGCACCTGCAGGATTTTCTGGTAGCGGAAGGCGACCAGGTACAGCCCGGGCAGCTTATTGCGCATATCGGCAACACCGGACGCTCGAGCGGTCCGCACCTGCATTTTGAAATTGACATCAATGGGACGCCGGTCAACCCGGTGATTTGGTTGAACCGCGAATTTCCATAAAAAAAGCAGGCATTCCTGCCTGCAAGGTGCGCTGGGGGGGACTTGAACCCCCACGGCTTGCGCCACATGGCCCTCAACCATGCCTGTCTGCCAATTCCAGCACCAGCGCGTGGATAGAAATTATATCTGACCTGAACTTATTGTCAAGGAATTTAGTTAGAGAGGAAAGCTATGAAAACAACAATCGTGCTGGACGCGATGGGCAGCGACAAACGTCCGCAGCCAGAAGTGGAAGCCTCCGTGCAGTGCGCCGAAACTCTCGGCGTAGACCTCATTCTGGTTGGCGACGAAGCTGTCCTGAAACCCTTACTTGCCGCCCGGCCCGGGGATAAAACGCACGTGCGCATCGCGCACGCTCCTGAAGCCTTGGAGATGAGCGACCACATCGCCGAAGCCCGCGCCAAACGCAATAACACCATGCAAGTCGGGATGGATCTGGTGCGCAGCGGTGCGGCACAGGCGTTTGTCACCGCCGGTAACACCGGTATGGCTATGTATTTTGCCACAAAGACCTTCGGTCTTATTCCGGGTGTCATCCGCCCCAGCCTGTGCACCACATTCCCCGTAAAAAACGGAAAATGTGTGGTTTTGGATATTGGTGCCAACGCGGAATGCCGGCCTGAATTTTTAGTACAATTTGGCCGGATGGGCAGCGTTTACGCCCGTCTGCTGCTCGGGCGCGACCAAATCCGGGTGGGCTTACTGGCAAACGGCGAGGAGGAAGGCAAAGGGAACGAGCTGGTCAAAGCAGCCGGACCGCTGATGCGCGCTGAAGTCCCCGGATTTGTCGGGAACATCGAAGGGAAAGAATTATTTGCCGGCGAAGTAGACGTGGCTGTGACGGACGGCTTTACCGGCAACATCCTGCTCAAGTCCACCGAGGCGGTCTCCCGTCTGATTCTTGAAACGCTCAAGGAAGAGCTGCTGCGCAGCACCCGCACCAAGCTCGGCGCGGCGCTGGCCAAACCCGCTTTCAATTCCGTCAAACAAATGATAGACCCTTCTGAAATCGGCGCCGCGCCCTTGCTGGGCATCGATGCGCTGGTATTCGTCGGGCACGGCCGCTCGGACGCCAAAGCCGTGCTGAGCGCGGTAAATCAGGCAAAAATCGCTGTGGAATCCGGCTTGCTGGACTCCCTGCGTCAATCCATCCCATCAGATAACAGTGGAGAATCACACTCATGAAACTCATAATCAACGAAAAACTCATTAAGAAAAACAAAACCATCGGCCAAATCACCACGTTTGCCAGCCTGGCCGTACTGGCCATCGGGCTCGTGTTTGCTTTCGGCAAGGACATGACCAAAATCCTTTATTCCTACATTGCCCTGATTGTCGGTTTCGTCCTTTCCCAGGTCGGCATGTACTACTCTACCCGCTTCGGGCGCAGTCCGCGGTTTGATGAGTTATTCAATGACGCTTTCGATAAACTTCGCCATGAGTACAGCTTCTATGTCTACTCCAGCCCGGTGCCGTATCTTTTGCTTGGACCTTGTGTCATCTGGGTGCCGATTCCCTTAAACGCCAGCGGGAAGATTTCCTACGAAAATGGCAAATGGAAACAGCAGGGCGGTAACTTTATGATGAAAATCTTCGGTCAGGAAGGAATCGGCCGACCTGTGCAGGAAGTAAGCGCCAACACTGCCGCTCTTCGTAATTACCTGACTGGCAAAGGCATTCCTGAAGAAGAGCAGCCGGAGATTAGGCACATCATGGTGGTCATGATGAAAAACACAATCATCGGCGAAGTCAGCCAAGCCCCCATTCCGGTCGTCAACCTGGAAGACCTCAAGCGCTCCATCCGCCGCGTGGACCGGGAAGAATGCGAGAAACCGCTGACGGAAGAACAGCTCGCCCGATTAACCAGCGCGCTGGACGAGTATTCCAAGAAAAACTCCTGAGAAATCAGGAGTTTTTTTCGTCTTTATCCAAACCTGCGTATTGACGCAGGCGTTTCACTTCCGCCGGGCTGAGGTAGCGCCACTCACCCGAACGCAGGGAGCCCAGCTTTAGCGTGCCAATCCGTACGCGTTTAATTTGGGCCACCGGCAGCCCAATGCGAGCGCCGGTCTTCCGGATTTGGCGTTTTTTGCCTTCCCGCATGGTAATCCGCAGCCAGGTACCACCTCCGGCGTTATTCATCACTTCCACCTTGGCGGGCAAGGTCCGGTAGCCGTCCTCCAGGACGACGCCGCGCTGCCAGATGGCCAGCTGCTCCTCGTCCGGCTGCTTGATGACGAATACCTCGTATTCCTTTTCGTGCTTGTAGCGCGGATGCGTGAGCCGGTTGGCCAGATCCCCGTCGTTGGTCATCAAAACCAACCCCTCGCTGTCCAGGTCCAGCCTGCCAACCGCGAATAAGGGCTCCTTCAGCCCGACCAGGTCGTTCACGGTCGGCTTGGGGTGGTCTTCGTCGATGTCCGAGAGATAACCCTTGGGCTTATTCAGGGCGATATATATCTTGTCTTGCTTCAGGCGCAGCAGTTTGCCATCCAGGCTGATGCTGTCCCGCGCGGGGTCAGCTTTATCGCCCAAATGGATGACCTTGCCGTTGACCATCACACGCCCGGCTTCGATAAAGGTCTCGCAAGCTCTGCGGGAACCCAAACCAGCCGCCGCCAAAATTTTCTGAACGCGTTCTTCTGCCATTAGTCTTTTAATATCCTTTGTTCCTGCGGTTGAGCCGCTTTCAAGGCGTCAATATCCATTTCAGGCAGCTGTTCCAACGATTCCAGACCAAAATGCAGCAGGAAGTCCGGCGCTACCGCGTACAAAATCGGCCGCCCGGGAGCTTCAGACCTTCCCTTTTCCTCAATCAGCCCCTTCGCGAGCAGGCTCTTCACCACCGTATCGCTGTTTACGCCGCGGATGGCTTCGATTTCAGGCCGCGTGGAAGCCAGTTGGTAAGCAATAATCGCCAGCACTTCCAGCGCCGGCTGGGAAAGGCGTGAGCTGACCTCCAAGCCCAGGAATTGCTCGATGAGCTGCGCGTGTTCCGCCGCGGTGACCAACTGGTACTGGTTCCGAATCTTCTGCAGGCGGATTCCGTGGCTTTCCTCATAATGCTGCTCCAGGGTCGCTGCCAGCTGCTCGAGCTCCGCCGGGCTCATCTCCAAAGCCTTTGCCAGGTCTTCCACCGGGCTTAATCCTGGCGCGGCAAACAGCAGCGCTTCCAGGCGGCTGAGATTGGTCTTGGTTTCGGGGCTGATTTCCACTTCTGTGCTCATGCTATAATGTTCTCACGAAAGTTACGTGATTATACTCTACTTATCTCGGGGAAGAAGCCCCGAAGGGATGCACTCATGCGCGTGGCACTCACCGGCGCTGCCGGTTTTTTAGGCTCTCATTTGGCGGACAGACTTATCGGCGAAGGGCACGAAGTCATCGGCCTGGATAACTTCATCACCGGCGACGAAGCCAATATCGCGCACCTTTCAAAATCCGGCAGATTCCGATTAATCCGTCAGGACGTCTCCACCTTCATCGATATTCCCGAAAGCCTGGATTTTGTCCTGCACTTTGCCTCCCCCGCCAGTCCGAACCCAGCCTCACCGTTCGGCTATCCTAACCTGCCCATCCAGACGCTGAAAGCCGGCGCGCTGGGCACGCTGAACACGCTCGGCCTCGCCAAAGCCCACAAAGCCCGTTACCTGTTGGCCTCCACCAGCGAGGTGTATGGCAACCCGCAAGTGCACCCCCAAACAGAAAGCTACTGGGGCAACTGTGATCCGATTGGCCCGCGCTCGGTGTACGACGAAGCCAAACGCTTCGCGGAAGCCCTGACCATGGCATACATGCGCTTTCATAATCTGAATACCCGCATCGTCCGGATTTTCAATACCTTCGGACCGCGCATGCGCCTGGATGACGGGCGCGTGGTTCCGAATTTGATCCAGCAGGCACTGCGCGGAGAACCGCTCACAATCTACGGCAGTGGCTCCCAAACCCGCAGTTTCTGTTATGTCAGCGACCTGGTGGAAGGCATCTACCGCTTGATGCTCACGGAAGAGCATGAACCGGTGAACCTGGGCAACCCGAACGAAATCAGCATCCGCGAATTCGCACTGCTGATTAACGAACTGACCGGCAACCCGGCCGGGCTGATAACCCGCTTCGCGGAAGGTCTGGGTGATGACCCCCAGCGCCGCCGGCCGGATATTACCCGCGCAAAAACCCTTCTGGGATGGGAACCCCAGGTGGATTTAAAAACCGGTCTGCGTGAAACCATCCGTTACTTCCAGAAGAAAGACCGGGCATGACCAAAAAATCCACTCCGGAGGCTTTGCGCTTCGGAAAGTTTCTGATGGTCGGCGCGCTGAACACGCTGATTGACTTTGGGCTGATGAACCTGTTCTCCGGCTGGCTGCGCATGCCGCTGATGCTTGCCCAGGCGCTCTCATTTCTGCTGGCAGTTATCAACAGCTACGTGTTCAACCGCCTGTGGGTCTACCCGGAAACACAAGAGAAGTCTCTCGCTGGTCAGTTTTCAAAGTTCGCGCTGATAAACGCGGCCGGGTTGGCGCTGCGCACGCTTACCATTCCGCCTGTGGACAGCTGGTTCAGGCAATTGATCAGTAACAACCAAATCCAACTCTTCGGGCTCTCACCTCAGGCGCTGAGCAGGAACTTCGCCCTGGCGGTTATCCTGCCCCTTACCTTGATCCTGAACTACCTCGCCAACCGCTACTGGACTTTCGGAGACATTGTCATCGCCCAGTCCGGGAACAAGAAAGCGCAGGTCTGATGGGAACTCTGCGCGTTATCGGCGGGAGCGCAAAAGGACTGCGCCTGAAGACTGTACCGGGGGATACCACCCGCCCCATCACCGACTTAGTGAAGGAAGCGCTTTTCAACATTCTTGGCGATGAAATTTCAGGCAGCAAGGTGCTCGATTTGTTCGGCGGCACCGGTGCGGTCGGGATTGAAGCGCTCAGCCGCGGCGCAGAGACAGCCCTCTTTCTGGAAAAAAGCCGGGAAGCCGTACGGGTAATCCAGGAAAACCTGCGCACTACGCGCTTGGGTGAGAAAGCGCAGGTGCTGCATCAGGACGCATTCACTTTCCTCGCGCAGGCGCCAGCAAGCGCTTTTGACCTGGTTTACATCGCGCCCCCGCAGTACAAGGGTATGTGGCAGAAAGCCATGGATTTATTGGACCAGCAGCCGGGATTCCTGAACCGGGGCGGGCAAATCATCGTCCAGATTAACCCGGTGGAATGGGAAGAGCGCGCCTACCTGCATTTTACGGAGTTTGATTCGCGCAAGTACGGGGATACACTTCTGGTCTTTTTCGAACCCAATCAGGCTGAAAACGACATTACCAACTCTTCGCGCGCGTCGTAGCGGTACACGCCCCAAAATGGCTGCCCGCCCGCCGAAGTCCGCGCCGCTTTGCCCACCAAAACCGGCACATCTTCCACCAGCGGGAACTGGCTGAGCTCCTCCAGGCTGAACCAGCGCAAGCTGCCTTCCGCGCTCTCGAGCAGTTCACCCGCCAGCATTTCCGCCCGGAACACTGAGAAAGCAATTCCGGTCTTTTCCCGGGTGTCCACCAAAACCTGGCCGCAAAAAGTCCAGCTTTGTGCCGTCAATCCGCTTTCTTCCAACAGTTCGCGCCGGGCAGCGTCCAGCACGCTTTCGCCGGCTTCCACATGCCCGCCAATGCCGTTCCACAAACCCGCCCAGATGCGTTTGTGCGCCGCGCCGTGCAAAAGCAGAACCAGCCCGTCAACGTTGAAGGGGAAAACAAGCACCCTCGGGATAACCTTGTAGCGATCCGCGCTTAGGCCTTGTGCTGCTATTCCCATGATCCTCCTGAAAAAAACAGCTCATAAAACTTTTCAGTATTATGAGCTGTCAGAACGCCGTTTCCTCAGACGAGGAACATTGGCAGGTTATGAATATCCTGGATATGCGGGCGGTAATTCTCTTTGTCGTAATACATATCCACATCCACATGGCGTTTGCCCTGGATGGAAGAATCTATCGGAACGGTGGTGTAGACGCCATTATTAATCGCGACCATCTTTCCAAATTCTTTCCTGGCGGTCAACTGCATTGCCAGGGTTCCGTAATTCAATGCCACCATGCGGTCCAGCATGTCCGCCGGGCCGCTGCGCACCAGATAGGCCAGCTTCTGGAACATGATATGCTGACCTGTGAGCGCATTGATCTGATCTCCGACCAATTCGCCGATGCCGCCCAGTTTCTTGTGACCATAGGCATCTTCTTCGCCGCTTTCCACGATCACGCCGCCGTCCGAAACCGCTCCTTCTGAGATCACGCACATTGAGTAGTTCGATGGGTTTTTCTTCTTGTCCGCAACCAAAAAGTCTGCCAGCTTGTGGAAGTTGAACGGCACTTCACAAATAATCGTTCGATCCGCAAAACTCAGGTAACCGGTCACCAGGCTGGTCTCTCCGGAATTTCGTCCGAAGAGTTCCACAATCCCGATGCGTTCGTGCGAGCCGACCGATGAGCGAAAGTTTGTAATCAGCGAAACCGATTGAGTGATTGAGGTGGAAAACCCGATGCAGTATTCCGTGCCGTAGACGTCATTATCCATCGTCTTAGGGATGGCGACTACCGGGAAACCTTCCTGGTACAGGTGGGCGGAGTAGCTGAGGGTATCATCGCCGCCGATGGTAATGAGGGAGTCGAGACCGTGATAATCCAGCACCTTCAGAATGTAATCCGTGAAATCTTTTGTCCCGTCAGGTTTCACAACCTTGCCGTAAGCGCTGTTCAGCAGGAACTCCGGGGTGTCCTTCGGCCGCACGTTGGAAGGGTTGGTGCGGGAGGTATGCAGGAAGGTGCCGCCGGTGCGGTCCACTTTGCGGACTGAATTTACATCCAATGGTCTGATGAGGTCTGCCGTACTTTCCGGGTTGTCCAGGTTATAGCGCAGCAAGCCGCCCCATCCCAGGCGAATCCCGATGACCTCGTAATCTTTTTCGACCGCGTTCAGAACTACTGATTTTATTGCCAGGTTTAAACCAGGGACGTCACCGCCCCCGGTCATCACCCCAATGCGTTTTTTTGCCATAATTTACCTCCAAAATAAAGAATATCCAAGCGAAAGAACCTGCTAGGCGTCGCGCAGAGGTTTCGGGCTGCTCATCGCCCACCAACGGGTCCATCCCAGACAAACCAATGCCGCAATGGGCAGGGCTGTGATGACCCAGGTTGCCTCTTTGGAGGACCAATTTTGAGTGCGCAGGAATACTTGCCAGTTGCTGTAGAGCAAAAGCAAAAGGATTGTCCAAAAAATAATTTTACCAGAAATCTTCCATTTCTCTTGAAGAAAATCGTAAAAAATCAGAAAACCAGGCCAGGCCAGGATTAAAAACGCGGGGGAACCGGCCGGGTTGAACAAACTGAGCAGCGTCAGCGTGAGCAGCAGCTTCCAACGAAAGCGCCTTTCATCGTTTTCCGCCAGCCCGTACCATTCAACCAGCATCGCGAACAGCAGCAGTACGTGCAGCGCCGCCGCCAAGGGCACTACCGCGCCGGGGAAGAAGGCTGCCAGACGCATCAGTGGCGTATCCAGCCAGTCAAAGCGCGGCTGCGCCGCAATCAGGCTGGTGAACCACTGCGGGATCCACCCGGGAAACAGAATCAACGATGTGAGCGCCAAAAATACCAATCCGACCAGGAACACAGGCAGCGCGTCTGTCTGTTTGCGCGCATTCAGCCAGATGATCAGGAAAACCGCCGGAAGCAAGCTGACAGGCAGCATGCCGACACACAGAAACAAAAGCACGCCGGCAGATGTACCTTTGCCAGCCAGCGCGCTGCGGCAGGCTGCCAGCAGAACAAAAATAAACAGCGGAAGGATGCTTGCGGATAGGATCAGCTTGAAAAACGGGTAAGAACAGGTGATTAACAGTGCAAGCAGCACACGTTCCAGGCTGCGCATGCGCGCGCCAGCCAGGTCAATCCCGAACCAGGCGCTGAAAAAGATGGCGGCTGTGGTCAGAGTCATCCAGATTGCCCGCGCGATGGGATAAGGTAAAAAGCTGAAGGGGATGTAGAGGAATACATACCAGACCAGGTCGATAAACCTGCCCTGGCTGAAAGCCGGCGCTGTGTAGCCCAGTTGATCGTAAAGCGCCTGGGCTTCCTGGTAGGCCTGTTCAGAATACGGGGAAGTCCCGTCGCGCATCCAACCCCGCGCCGCGGACCAACGCGGCAGGAGCTCGTCCTGGTACAAAAATTGCTCTGATAACTGCAAATTAAGCAGAATCAGACCGGCGGCGAGCGCCACAACCAGGAGAGGAACCCAATATTGAGCGGTCTTTTTCAGAAGCAACATTACCTCGCGACTAATACCGGATTTTAATCGCTGCCAGCGCTGCGGTCAAATATCCGGGATTGTATAAGAAAAGACCTTCTTAAATATGGCTTAAAAGGATATAATAAGCAACTTGCTGGCAAAAAACAAAGGTTTGAAAAACTTGTGAAAACACTTGAATTTGTCTCCGAAATATTGTACTCTATGGGTTAAGTGCGATAATTTGTATAGAAAAGGTACCAATAACTGAATGGCAAGAATCAATAATGATAATCAAGTTCTGGACGACGATCGTGAATCCTCAGCGCTTGAACGCCTCCTGGATTTCGGAAGAAAAAAGACCTATGTAACCTACGATGACATCCTTCAGTTTTTTCCGGATGCCGAGCAGGACCTGGATCAACTTGAAGAAGCTTATACCGCCTTGCTTGGCGCGGGCATCAACTACACGGAAGAAACCTCAGCGCAGGATGAACCCAGCGAGACGGAACTTTCGGACGTGGCCAGCGAGGAAAGCGCGCTGGATGACCTCGCCAATATTGACACAGACGATACTATCGGGCTGTACCTGAAGGAAGTCAGCCGTGTTCCTCTCCTGCATGATATCGAAGAAGAACAGCAGTTAGCCCAACGCATCGAGCGCGGACGCGCAGCACGCGAAGACCTGGCCAAGGGCAATATCGGTCCCAAAAAGCGTCTGGAACTGCGCGCGCTGATTGAGGACGGTTGGGCCGCCCGCGAGCATCTCATCACTGCCAACTCCCGGCTGGTCATCAGCGTCGCGAAGAAATATATGGGACGCGGTGTGCCATTCCTGGACCTGATTCAGGAAGGCAACATCGGTCTAATCCGCGCGACAAAGAAATTCGAATACCAGCGCGGTCACAAATTCAGCACGTACGCCACCTGGTGGATCCGCCAGGCGGTCACCCGCGCGATTGCCGATCAGGGACGCACCATCCGCGTGCCGGTCCACATGGGCGATCAAATCAATAAGCTCCTGCGCGTTCAGCACCAGTTAACCCAAAAATTGGGCAGGGACCCCAGCGTGGAAGAACTGGCAGAAGCCCTGGAAGTGCCGCCGAAAAAGGTTGAAAACATGATCCAGGTCGCCCGCCGGCCGCTTTCCCTGGAAACCCCGACCGATGACGAAGAGGATTCGGTGCTGGGTGATTTCATCGAGGATGACGAAGCTCCTCCACCGGATGACACTGCCACCTATAACCTGCTGCGCGCGCATCTGGACGAAGTGCTTGACACCCTTCCTCCCCGCGAGGTCCGCATCCTGCAGCTGCGTTACGGTTTGCTGGACGGGCAAGCTTACACACTGGAAGAAGTCGGCCGCAAGATGGGCGTCACCCGCGAGCGCGTCCGTCAAATCGAAGCCCAGGCGCTGACCCGTTTGCGCCACCCCAGCGTGCGCCGTAAGCTGCGCGATTACCTCGGAGAGTAAACACACCTGCAGCCGGCTTGCTCTGGCTGCAGTTTATTAAACAGGCGGCTGTGATGGAAAGCGTAAACCCTGCCAACAAACACACCGAACCGAAAGCGACCGGCTCCCCTCAACCGCTGCAGATCAGCACCCCCGACCCGCGCGAAGCCACCAGGCCGGTACGAATTGCGCAAAGCAAGCCAGCCAACCTGGGCGTCAGCGCGCAGCCAATGGCAGCGACCGCGCCAGAGTTGGAAAACACCAGGCCTGTCCAAATCCGCATTGTACCAGCGCAAACACCCCCTGCCGCAACCCCGGGCGATGAATTGCCTGCCTGGTTGATAAGCTTCGCCGCGCAGGAAACCAAACCCGCTGCGCCGGCCAATCCGGAAGAAGATACGCGGCCCATACCTCTGCAGCTTCCGGACGAAGCTCCCGAACCAGAAGCAGCCGTGATACCCTCACATGCTTCAGGATTGCAAGCGCCGGAAGCCGATAATGGCTGGACCGTGGAAATCATTCCGGAACCCGGTGCGCAGGAAATCAATCTTGATACCGCCGCGCAACCAGACGCGGGAGAAATAGGGATCGAAAGCCGTCCGGAAACTGCGGCTGCAGAGCAGGAAGACCTTCCCGGAGAGGTTGGGGCAGCGATGGCAGAAGACATTGTTCCACAACCTTCTGGCAGCGGCGGACTTGCAGCAGAGACATCTGCGCCGCCAGGCAATCCTGCTCTTGAAAATTCTCAGGCGTTCTCGCTGGAAAAAGCGCTGGATGAGAGCAGGATTGAGGAAGCCGGGGCCATGCTCATGCATATGAAATCAGACCCCGCCGCGCGCGCATGCGCCCTCCAGGTGCTGCGCTCACGCCTGGACTTGCGCGCGGAGAGTCTGCCGTTGTGGCAGTATTACGCGGAACTGTGCAGCGCGGCTAATCAACCCGGGCTGGCCAGGCAGGCGCTGGAAACTGCTGAAAAACTAAAAATCGCATCTGGAGAAGAACATGGAACGATCGCTGGTATTGGTTAAACCGGACGGCGTGCAGCGCGGTCTGATAGGCAAAGTCATCACCGCGCTGGAAGACCGCGGTTTGCGTCTGACGGCCGCCCGCTTTTTACAGGTGAACCGGGAGTTGGCCGAAGCGCATTACGCCGTTCACGCGGGCAAGCCTTTTTACGACGCGTTGATTACCTTCATCACCTCTTCGCCGGTCATGGCGATGGTCTGGGAAGGCCCGGACGCGATTGCGGCCATTCGCCAGACCATGGGCAAGACGCGCGGAACGGAAGCCGCGCCCGGTTCCATCCGCCACGACTACGCGCTCCAGGCCCGTTATAATATTACCCACGCCTCAGATTCCCCCGAAAACGCGGAGGCGGAGATTGCCCTGTGGTTCCGACCGGAAGAGCTCGTCCGCTGGTCGCGCGAACTTGAGAAATGGATTTACGAATGACAGAACATGGTTTATCAGATTTGGTCGTAGTGTACCGCGCCAAGGGCTTGGTTGACGGTGAAATTATCAGGGGCTTCCTGGCAGCCCATGACATCCCCGCCAGCGTGAGCCAGGAAGCCGCCGGGAAAATTTACGGACTCACCATCGGGGATCTCGGTGTAGCCGAGGTGTTGGTCCGCGCGCAGGATGAACAGAACGCGCTCGAGCTCCTGCGGGAGATGGAAGCCGGTGAATTCGAAAATGAAATCCTCGTCAGCGGGGATGCCGACCAAAAAGCCCTCGGACCTCAGTCCGTCCCTGAAGAAGATGAACTTCAGCAGCGCAAAAGAGTCCTGATCCTGTGCACCGGCAATTCCGCCCGCAGTCAAATGGCAGAAGCGGTCGTGAACAACGACTGCTGGGATCAATGGGTCGCCTTTAGCGCGGGGACCAAGCCTGCGCTGGAAGTCAATCCTTTCACTCTCCAGGTATTGGAAGAGGCCGGAATTTTCCATCAGGGCGAGCCCAAATCGGTTGAGGGATTCAAAGGACAGGAATTTGACCTGGTCATTACAGTCTGCGATAACGCTCGCGAGACCTGCCCGCTCTGGCTGGGGAAAGAAAAACGCGTCCATGTAGGCTTTGAGGATCCGGCAGTCGTTCAAGGCACGGATGCCGAAAAGCTTGCTGCCTTCCGCAAAACGCTTTCTCTCATCCGCGCCGCAATTCCAGCCGTACTTAAGCAATACGAATGAGCTTATTCACAGAATAAAACGAAAGAAGCCCTCAGCGCGGTCCAAATAGAACAGGTTTTCTTTTTTGGACAAACCAAAGTGGGAAAAACTGCCTGGTTTCTCCCTCGCTTTGATCTTGCAAATCCGCAAACGATCATATAACGGGCACGGGATGGAAAATCAAAAAGGGCTGTGCGACTTTTGGACAGCCCACTGGCTTTTTCAGGCGATAAGCTGGCAGCCATAATTGACAAAGGCTGTTCTATCCGTTATAAACGCAGCATGAAAACAAACTGTTGTACACCCGTTGCACTTGTTTTCCTGTGCGCGGCGCTGCTTCTGAACGCCTGCGCGGCCCCAAGCTCCCCCCCTGCAGCAGCCCAAACAGCCTTCCCCACCCAGACCCCGCCGCTGTCCGCTGATCCAACCGCCTTACCAGCGGCCGAACAGCCCGCCGACACCCCGACGGAAGCCGCAGCGCCGTTCTTGGATGAAGCCCGCCTGGCTGACGCCGATGCCGCCCTGCAGTTCGGGGATTATCCCGCCGCGCTGCAAGCCTACGACGCGGCAAAAAGCTCCGGCTCAGCCGCGCTGCGGGCTGCCGGCTTATTCGGGCAGGGTCTCACTTATTACAAACTCGAGGATTACTTCCAGGCCAAGCCAATCCTGGTCGAACTGACCGGGACCTATCCCGACTCTTTACCCGCCGCGCGCGCCAAATACCTGCTCGCGCAGATTTCCGCCTCCGAAAACAATTTTGCGGAAGCCGCAGAATATCTGAGCGCTTACCAGCAAGCCCGGCCGGGCGTTTTGGACGCCTTTGTCTTTGAGCAATTGGGCGACCTGCGCGCGCAGAACGACGAAAATGAACTTGCCCTCGCGGCCTACTCCGCTGCGTATCTGGCCTCGGACCCGACCCAAAACGCATCCCTGGCGATAAAGGTTGGCGGGGCTTACGAGAAGCTTGGACAGTCCGAACCGGCCGCCGCCATCTACCGGGATGTGTCCGCCCGCACGGAAGATATTTCCCTTAAAGCGCAGCTTGACCTGCTGCTTGGAAGAATTTCCATCGCGCAGGGCTCGGTTGAGGAAGGCTTTGGGTACTACCAGCACGCCGTCAATAACTATCCAGAGACCTACGACGCCTTCTCGGCAGTTCTGGCGCTGCTGGATGCCGGACAGAGCGTCGATGAACTGCAGCGCGGACTGATTAACTACTACAGGGGTCAGTACGACCTGGCAATCGAAGCCTTCAAGCGTTACCTGGAAGGCAGCGGCCTCGAGAAAGACAAAGCGCTTTACTATCAGGCGCTGGCCGTGCGCGCGAAAGGGCTGGAATTGGCCGAGCTGAACTCCGAGGAGCGTTTCGCGCTGAATCAGAGCAGCGGTACAAGCCAGGACCAGGCCGCTATCGCCCTCTGGAAACAGCTGATTAACGATTACCCCAAAAGCAGCTACCTCTCCCACGCCATCGAGGATATTATCTACACGCAATTCCTCTATATGAACCGCGCCGACCTGGCTGCCCAATCCGCCCTGGAGTATGTGTCCCAGCAGCCCCAGGCTGTTTACGCGCCCGGCCTGCTCTTCACCGCCGGCAGATACCTTGAAATTCAGGGTAAGCTGGAAGAAGCTGCTCAGACCTGGGACCGCATCGCGATGAATTACCCCTCCTCGGACCAATCCTTCCAGGGCGCATTTTTCGCCGGTATTCTGCACTATCGCCGTGGGGAACTGACCTCCTCCGCGGCTTCGCTCAACCGCGCTATTCTTCTGGCTTTGGAGCCGCTGGAAAGCGCCGGAGCGTACCTGTGGCTGGGTAAAGTCAGCCAGTCCCTGGGCGAGACCGGCAAAGCTCAGGAATATTGGAATTCCGCGGCAGCGGCCGACCCGGCCGGCTATTATGGTCTGCGCGCCAAAGAGCTGACCGAAGGCAAAGAGGCCTTTCAATCTCCGGAAACTTTTGATTTGCACATCGACCTCACGAACGCGCGCGAAGTAGCCGCGGCCTGGATGCGTACCTCCTTCAACCTGCCCCCCCAGGTGGACCTGGATTACAGCGCGGAGCTGTGGAACGACGCCCGCTTCGTGCGCGCCCGGGAGTACTGGAGCCTGGGGCTCTATTCTCAAGCCCGGCAGGAATTCGAGTCCTTGCGGATGGACAACCGTCTGGATGTGGTCAACAGCTTCCGCCTGCTGAAAGCCTTCCTGGATTACGGTTTTTACGCCTCCGCGATTGAAACCTCCCAGACTATCGCGACCCTGGCCGGCTACAGCGATATTGCCCTGGCGGAAAACCTGCCCGCTTACTTCAGCTATGTCTATTACGGCACCTACTACCTCCCCTGGGTGCAAGACGCTGCTGAGACCTACGGCGTTCCGGTGCTTGTTCTCTACAGCCTCATCCATCAGGAGAGTCGCTTTCAGCCTTTTGCGGTATCTGCCGCCGGAGCGCAGGGTTTGCTGCAGTTAATGCCGAAAACCGCCGCTACAATCGCGTCGGAAATCAACTATCCGCCCAATTTCAGCGCGGAAGACCTGGGCGTGCCGCTCTATAACCTGACCTTGGGCGCCAATTACCTTGCCCGGCAGTATTTTGTTTTCGACGGCGACCATTACGCAGCCCTGGCAGCTTACAACAGCGGACCTGGCAATGCCCGCGAGTGGAAAGATATCGCCGGCGAAGACCCCGACCTGTTTGTCGGCTCCATCCGCTATCTTGAATCGCGCACCTACATCCGGAAAATTGCGGAGATCTTCGCCCAGTATGCGCGGTTATATGGGAAG
>DAONFX010000001.1:0-19680 GCA_035403825.1 Anaerolineaceae bacterium | reverse complement strand
AAGAATTTTCCAGGAACAGCAGCGTATTGAACGATCTTTGCGCTGATTGCAGCTCCCCATGTGAAAAAAACATAAAAACAAACAGGCGGCCGAAGCCGCCTGTTCTCGTGAAACGAATCGGGTTTACTTGTATTTCAGCGCGGCCTGCGCGGCAGCCAGTCTTGCCAGCGGAACGCGGAAGGGGGAACAGCTGACGTAGTTGTTGCCAATGATATGGCACCACTCGATGGAGCTGGGGTCGCCGCCGTGTTCACCGCAAATGCCCACCTCAAGGCTCGGGCGTACGCTGCGGCCGTCTTCGATGGCTTTCTTCATCAACTGGCCAACACCGTCGCGGTCCAGCTGCTGGAAGGGGTTCTGGGAGAGAATGCCCTTTTCAACATAGCGCACAAGGAAGTTGCGTTCCGCGTCATCGCGGCTGTAGCCGAAGGTCATCTGGGTCAGATCGTTCGTGCCGAAGGAGAAGAACTCCGCCAATCCGGCAATTTCAGCGGCGGTAACAGCAGCACGCGGGATTTCGATCATCGTGCCAAACTTGTAGGAAACTTCGATGCCTTTCTCGGCCATGACTTCCCTGGCAATCTTAACCAGCGTGGGCTGAACTTCTTTCAGTTCGTTCACATGCCCGGTCAGGGGGATCATGATCTCAGGCTTTGCTACAATGCCATTTTTGGCAGCGTTGCATGCTGCTTCGAAAATCGCGCGGACCTGCATCTTCATAATGTCGGGGTAAACAATGCCCAGGCGGATACCGCGCAGGCCCATCATCGGGTTGCTTTCATGCAAGCCCTGAACAACCGCCAGCATCTGTTCTTTCTCGGCCAGTCCTTCCGTCTTTCCGGTGGCGTGCATGGTCGCGACTTCGGTAAGCAGAGATTCCAACGAAGGCAGGAACTCGTGCAGAGGCGGGTCAATCAGGCGGATAATTACGGGGTAGCCGTTCATCGCCTCAAACAGGCCGTAGAAATCTTCCCGCTGAAGGGGCAGGATATAATCCAGAGCGCCAAAATAGGCTTTCGCGCCCGGGTCTTCCGCGATGGCTTTCTTTTCAGCTTCCACCGTAGCGGCCAACTCCGCCTTTTCGTCGTCTTTCAACGGGCGGCCTTCCAGGCGGCCGGCTTTCAGCGCGGTTTCCAGCTGCTCCAAAACGTTCAGCCTCTTCTGAGTCGGTTCCGCGTTCATAATCATGTCCTGCACATGCGGCAAACGAGTTACCTCAAAGAACATGTGCTCCGTGCGGCAGAGGCCGATGCCCTTGGCGCCGTAAGTACGGGCGCGGCGGGCATCCTTGGGGTAATCCGCGTTCGCCCACACCTGCAAACGGGAAATCTCATCCGCCCATTCGAGCAGCGCCATCAGCTCCTTTTGCTGGGTTACATCCGGCGTAGTCAGCGGCAGCTTGCCAATGTAAGCTTCGCCCGTTGTGCCGTCGACGGAAATCCAATCGCCTTCCTTGACTACCCGGCCGTTGGAGGACATCTGGCGTTTTTCCAGGTCAATTTGCGCCATCGATGCGCCGACCACACAGGGAACGCCGAACTGACGGGCAACCACAGCGGCATGCGACGTGGCGCCGCCTTCGCTGGTGAGGATGCCCTTGGAGGCCAGCATGCCGTGCACATCATCCGGTTTGGTGAATGGACGCACCATAATCACATCCTGACCTTCGTCACGATGTTTCTTCTCCGCTGTGTCCGCGTCAAAGTACACCTGGCCAACCGCGGCGCCCGGGGAGGCAGCCACGCCCTTCGCGAGCAAACCGCTTGCCTTCCTGGCTTTTTCCTTGTCCTCCAGGGAAAATTGCGGATGGAGCATTTGATCCACCTGTTCGGGGGTCACGCGGTTGATAGCTTCTTCCTTGGTAATGAAGCTCTCATTGACCATGTCATAGGCAATCTTGATTGCTGCTTTGGCGGAACGTTTTCCGTTGCGGGTTTGGAGCATCCACAGTTTGCCGCGTTCAATGGTGAATTCGACGTCCTGCATCTCCTTGTAATGCTTCTCCAGCTTCTCGGTGATGTCCATGAAAGTGTAATAAGCATCCGGGATTTCGGCTTTCAAACCTTCAATTTTGGAGGTGTTGCGGATGCCGGCGACCACATCTTCGCCCTGGGCGTTGAGAAGGTACTCGCCGAACATCTTGTTTTCACCTGTCTGCGGGTCGCGCGTGAACGCTACGCCAGTGCCGGAGTCGTCGCCCATATTGCCGAACACCATGGTCTGGATATTTACAGCCGTGCCGAGTGTGTCGGGGATATGCTCGCGGCGGCGGTAATCAATCGCGCGTTTGGAGTTCCAGGAACCAAAGACGGCTTTGATGGCATACTCCATCTGCACCAGCGGATCCTGCGGGAAGTCGAAGCCCATTTCGCGCTTGACAACCTCTTTGAATTTTTCAGTCAGGTACTGCCAGTCTGCCGCGCCCAGTTCGGTATCCAGCTTTACACCCTTCCGGGCTTTGTAGCTGTCCAGAACTTCATCAAAGGCTTCGTCGGCGATGCCGAGTACAACGCTGCCGAACATCTGAACCAGGCGGCGGTACGAATCCGCCACAAAGCGCTCATTGCCGGTCAGCGCGATCATGCCCCGCGCAGTTTCGTCATTCATGCCGATGTTGAGAACGGTGTCCATCATGCCGGGCATGGAGAATTTTGCGCCGGAACGGCAGGAAACAAGCAGTGGGTTTTTGGGGTCGCCAAAAACCTTGCCGGCTTTCTTTTCCACTTGCTTCAGGGCGTCCAGGGTTTGTTGCCACATTCCCTCGGGGAACTGATTCGTTTCCTGAAACGCATTACAGGCTTCGGTTGTAATCGTGAAACCAGGGGGAACCGGCACGCCAATACGTACCATCTCAGCCAGGTTGGAACCCTTGCCGCCCAAAAGTCCGCGCACGCCGTCCCAACTGCCCGCGTATGCTTCCGCCTGCTCGACCTCGTCAAACAGGTATACCCATTTCTTTGTTGCCATACAGCCTCCTAAGCTGAATCGTAAAAAAATTACGTAATCTGATTGTGATATCTCTACCGTGAAATAATCCAACGAAAAATTTTACCATACTTCCCCCCGTTCTGGCTTTCCATATAGAGTCTTGGAAGAGCAAAGGAATAATGTCCAAAAATAGAAATACCCTCATTAAATTAGGAGCTGTGTAATCCTTATTCGATTCCTCCAGGTTCTTTTACAAAGGAATATGATTCCGCGGACACACAAGGGAACAGCAGTCTTTCCCCTCTTACTCATTGCTCCAGCGGCTGAACTGATGCTTCCGCATGCTGGATGGACGTACCCGGCGCTGCGCCAGCCAGGAAGCCAACGCAGGGTTTGCCTCCGTCCGGCTCAACCTGGCAGATGAACAGACTGAGAACCTGCTAATAAAGCTTTTGAGCTGGCAGTGGCCGGACGGGGCTGGAACTGCGACAAGCGCCCGGAAGCCTCGCATTCCTCTATCCGGGAGACCTGGACGCCCTTGCGCGCTGCTTACCTGGAAAGCATACACCGGCAGCAGTCCGGCCTTGAAAGAAGCCATCGCACAGGCCGTGCAGTTCTTTTTACAGAAACGGCTGTTCTTGCGGGAAAGCAGCGGGGAGCCGATGCAGCCCGGGTTCACGCGTCTGCACCAGCCTCCCTATTGGAAATAGGACATTCTGGTGGGGCTGGAGCTGATGCGCCAGGCTGGGAAACTGGAGGACCCGCGCTGCGAGCCGGCCTTACCGTTGGTAGAGGCAAAAATGCGCCCTGACGGCGGCTTTTACGCGGAGGAGAAGCAGTTTCAGGCGTCCAATCCCGCTGCCTGGCGTTACCCCTCCTTAGACTGGGGCGGACCGTCCGCTAAAAAGATGAACATTTGGCTGACTGTGCGGGACTTGGCTGTTTTGAAGGCCGCCGGGAAGATTCGCTTTTAGTTACTCTCTTTTTTCCAGGGCGTGCCGTACGAATCCAGGAAAACCAAATCCGGGTCGTACTGCGTTCGGGCGGGCTTTTCTTCCGCCGGATAGCCAATCAGAACCACATTGAGAGGCAGCACGCCTTCGGGCAGTTCGAGGACTGAAGCAACGGCTTTTTGCAGCCTGGCGAGCGGCGTGACCCCACACCATACCGCCCCCAGACCAAGCGCAGAAGCCGCGATAAGCAGGTTTTCGGTGGCAGCGCTGCAGTCTTGCTGCCAAAAGTTTTCGGTGACGACGCGCCGCATAGAGCGCAGGTCGCCGCAAACGCTGATAGCGGCGCTGGCGTTCATCTTCCCAAAGGGCAGCACTTTGCGCAGGCGTTCCAGGCGTTCAGGTTCCCTGACGACCACAAAACGCCACGGCTTCATGTTCATCGCGGAAGGCGCGGCCATGGCGGCACGCAAGAGCTGCTCAATTAAATCGTCTTCCACCGGAACGTCCGTGAATTTGCGGATGCTGCGGCGTTTGTAAATACTCTCCAGCGCGTCCATGCCTACCCTCAACCGGTGACGATGAGTAAGGCGCCCAGTGTGCGTGGAGCTGACAGCATCGGCATATGCCCTACCTCCGGTAAAATCACGAATTTGGCGTTCGGGTTGGAGCGCGCCATCAGGCGCGCCGCTGCCTGCGGAACAATCTGGTCTTCAGCGCCTGCCGCAATCAAAATGGGGGCTTTTAACCCGGTCAGTACATGCAGGCGGTCTGGTCGGCGGGCAATCGCGATGATTGCATTACAAAGGCCTTCAGGGTCGGTGTTGACAATGATTTCCCGCGAAACGTTCTGAACAAACGAACGATCCGACAATCTCAGGCTTAGCCCTTCAGCAAATTCAGCGGTGCCGACTGCTCTGATGTTTTCCACTTCCGCCAGGCGCTGCGCTCTGCGGGCATCGCTGTCCGGACCCGCGTTGGTGGCAATCATCACCAGGCCAGCCACCCGCTGGGGGTACTTTTCGGCGAAGGCCAGGGCGACGTAACCGCCCATGGAATGCCCGCCCAAAACGACCTTCTCCAGCTCAAGCTTGTCTAACAATTCCAGGATATCATCGGCATACTGCTCGATTGTGCCGTCAGCAGCCCCAAGCTCACTGCCGCCGTGCCCGCGTAAATCGGGCAGGATGAACTGCGCCTGTTCCTTGTACAGCCCGGCAATGTTCTGCCAGATGCTGTGGTTCAGCCCAAGCCCGTGCAGCAGTACAATTGATTTGCCCGTTCCCAGGCTTTCAACTTCCATCGCGATATGCTCAAGTTGAATTTTCACTGAAACCTCTCCTTTGCATCTTTGTTGCGTAGATATTTTTCCACAAAAACCAGGGCTTCAGCTCTGGTGCAGACTTCACCGCCCGCCTGAGCTTCCCTGAGCTGCGCGAGCAGCTTACCAATCAAAGCGCCAGGCGCCAGGTGGAATTCCCGCTGCAAATCGTCACCGTCTAACAGCAACTTGGGGTCCACCAGCTGCTGCCTGCGCGAGAACCAGGCATCCAAGAGAGTGATTCCCGCCTGGAGTTCGCGCTGCCAGTTCGCGGACGCAAGCGTGCTTTCATATGCCGCCAGCATATCCGCCAGGCTGAGCAGTACCGCGTCCACGCCAAACTCGTTCATGTCCCGGAAATAACGGTAGCAAGCCCGGTCGCTCAGCTGCGTGCCTTCCCTGGAGAAGAAATGCAGGCGCATGTGGTTTGCAGCCAGCTGCTGCAGGTAATAGACTTCATCGCGCCCCAGCATCAGTGCCTGCGCGCGTATCCTGACCAATTCAGCGCTGAGGCGGTCGTGCCCGATGAAGCGCACCCGCCCTGTGGCGTCCGTCGTCTGCGCCGCGGGTTTGCCCGCGTCATGATAGAGCGCCGCCAGCAGCAGCAGACTCCAGCGCGGGCGGTTGGCTTGTACAGGTTTGGACAGAATTTCGCGCAGGCTCTGCGCGTAAGGCGCCAGGGCTGCGCAGGCTTCCCCCAAAAATGGATTTGTTTCAGGGAATTCGCCGGTCTGTAGAAAATTCCATACATCCCGCAGGTAGCGCATCACCTGCAACGTGTGTGTCCACAGGTCGTGGACGTGCGGCGGATAGGCAGGCACCTGTTTTAGCGCACGCAGCTCCGGGAATACTTGTTCTGTAAGCCCCAAAGCATCCATCTGCCGGAAAGCTGTTTCCGGGTCCTTATGTTCCAGAATCTTGAACAGCTCATCGCGTACGCGTTCGCCGGAGACGCGCTCCAGGCTGGTGACAGAATTCTGCATCAACGCGAGTGTTTCGGGTTCGATGCTGAGCTGGTAGGCCAGCGCCAGGCGTACGCCCCGCAGCACACGCAAAGGGTCCAGTTCCATTGAGCTGGCGGAGGCTGCCCGCAGGCATTTCTCGCTCAGGTCGCGTTCCCCTCCCAGCAAGTCAATCAGGACGTCCGGTTGATCCAGTGCCACGGAGAGGGTGTTGATGGTGAAATCCCGGTTGGACAGGTCCTCATACAGGCTGCCGCCGGTGAAGCTCACAAAATCCAGGATGAGTTCGGAGGTTTTCCCCTGACCGAGAATCAGGCGCGCGGTCTGGCGTTTATCATCCAGCGTAAAACCCGCCGCGCCCAATTTGCGCCGCACAGCGCCAGCCAATTGCAGGGAATGGGACGGAACCACAAAATCAAGATCGTTCACGGGCAGCCCAAGCAGCCTGTCCCGTACGGCCCCGCCCACCAGATATACAGGCATAGGCGCATCCAGGCTGTTCAAAACCGCGTCGAAAATCCTGCGGGTGCGTTCGTCAGGAAAGAGACTCATACTTCTTAAGGTCGACCACTCCGATAAATGGCAGGTTTCGATAGTAATCATCCATATCGAGGCCGTAACCGAACACGAATTTGTCCTCGATCGCGAACCCGCGGTAGCGCACAGGCACCTCCACCTCACGGCGGGAAACTTTATCCAGCAGGGTGCAAACATATAAGGAGGCGGGATCGCGGGTTTTCAGCAGGTCAATCACGGATGCCAGCGTTCTGCCGCTGTCGATAATGTCTTCAACAATCAGAACATGACGCCCCGCGATGTTGGTGTTCAGGTCGAGTGTGATGCGCACATCGCCGGAAGAGCGCCGCGCGCCGCTGCCGTAAGAAGAAACCGCCATAAACTCGAATGCCAATGGGATGCTGATCTGGCGCACCAGGTCGGTCATGAACATCACCCCACCGCGCAAGATGCAAACCACGAGCAGTTCTTTGCCCGCGTAATCGCGCGAGATTTCCGCCCCCAATTCCTTTATCCTCGCGCAGAGCTGCTCCTCAGATATCAATACTTCGCTCAAAAAATTCTGGTAATCTTGCATACACAGCCTCTCAATCCCTCGGCACCTGATGACAGCGCCGGCAGCGCGCTTCGTACATTTCGGACGCGCCGACAATTACAATCGGGTCATTGTAGTGCGCTGGTTTCCCGTTCACCAGGCGCTGCGTCCGCGAAGCCGGCTCGCCGCATACCATGCAAATCGCGTTAAGTTTGTCCACCGTTTCCGCTTTGGCAATCAACGCCGGCATACAGCCGAAAGGTTCCCCCCGGAAGTCTGTGTCCAGACCCGTGACAATCACGCGGATACCGCGGTCAGCCAGCTGGTTGACCGCGTCCACGATACCGTCGTCAAAGAATTGGGCTTCATCAATCCCCACGACCGTTGTTCCGGGTTCCAGATGCGCGAGGATTTCACCGGAGGATCCGATCGGCAGCGCGTCAAAATCCGTGCCGGAGTGAGAAGTGACTTTCGCGAAGGCGTAGCGATCGTCGATGATCGGTTTGAAGACCTGAACCTTCTGGCGCGCGATGGTTGCCCGCCTGAGCCGTCTGATAAGTTCTTCGGTTTTCCCACAGAACATCGAGCCTGTAATAACTTCGACTGAACCGTATTGGTGCGCCATGCGTCCTCCAAAAGAAAAAGGCAGGTACAAAACCTGCCTTTAAGTTTACCGGATAAACTCCGTCTGTGCGAGTTAAACCTCAATTTCAGAGGCAGCCGCGGGCAGTTCATAGCCCAGCTGGCGCAGTTGTTTCTTGAGGTCAATCAGCGATTTTCTGCCGAAGCCTTCGACCTCGAGCAGAGCCTTTTCCCCGCCTTCCAGCCGGGTAAGAACATGCCCCACGGTGGTCAACTCGGCGGCTGCCAGCGCGGCAATCGCTTTCGTGGAAAGATTGAGGTCGGTCAGAGGGCGATTCAGGGAAGTTTTGGCTTCAGCCATGGCCTTTTTGTCCGAAACGTAATCCTGCCGGACCTGCAGACGCTTGTAGAAGCGGTCCACCTGACCTTCGCGGTCCAAAAGGCGTGCCTGCTGACCCGTGTAGAAGGGGTGGCAGTTGGAACAGACTTCCGTACGAATTTCAGGGACCGTTGAACCGGTCGTCCAGGTAGCACCACAGGAAGCGCAGGTTACCTTTGCCTGAGGATAGTATTTGGGTTGAATTTTGGTTTTCATTTTTTACCTTTGCAGCGCTGTTTATTCTGCGGCAACAACGACATGGACCTTTTTGCGGCCGTTAGGAAGGGTTTCATACCGGACTGTACCTTCCGCGGTGGCAAAAAGCGTGTAGTCCCGCCCACAGCCCACGTTCCATCCGGGATGGACCTTGGTGCCATGCTGGCGGACAATGATATTGCCGCTGATGACGTGTTCGCCGCCATATTTCTTGATGCCGAGGCGTTGTCCCTGGCTGTCACGACCGTTGCGGGATGACCCGCCGCCTTTTTTATGTGCCATCTTGTCCTACTCCATCGAAATTGATTCCACCAGCAGTCTGGTGTACTTTTGGCGGTGACCGGTGTGCCGGCGGTAAGCAATCTTGGGTTTGTATTTGAACACCAGGATTTTTTCACCCTTCAGCTGCTCCACAACCGTGGTCTTCAGGCTGGCGCCTTTCACGGTGGGGGTGCCGATCTCTACCCTGTCACCTTCCGCAATCAGCAGAACTGAATCGAGGGTGACTGCATCGCCGACGTTCGCGGGCAGAAGGTCAACCGTAATGGTTTTCCCTTCTTCGGCACGGTATTGTTTACCGCCCGCTTCAACAATAGCATATTTCATTTCGTCTCCAATCTTCTCTTAACCGCTTTTCAGGCGTGCTGCCGCTTGAGTGCGGGTAAGTTGGTTTACATAATGAACCCCAGCCTACTTTCGCCGGGGCAACGAACCAGTAGTATATATCCAAAGCCCTTCCCTGTCAAGAAATCCGGGGGGAATGTCGTGTAAGGAAGATCGCTTATCCAGGCCGCCCACTTCCGCGGTTTCCGCTGAGAGAACCTGCGGCGCCGGAAAAGCTAAGGCGGTCTTCTAGGATTCTACCGCAAAATTGCCCTTTTTTTTGCCCCTTTTTGCCCTTTTTTTTGCCCCTTTTTCGCTTGACCTGTGAAAAACGGGATGATAGAATATCTCTCGCTTAACTGCCCCCATGGTCTAGCGGTTAGGACACAGCCCTTTCAAGGCTATAACTCGGGTTCGAGTCCCGATGGGGGCACACTAAGGGGCTGTCCAACTTTCAGGGCAGCCCCTTTTGGTTTCCCACTCCTTGCCCGTTTTATTCATTGTTGGCAGCTTTGCGCTATCAAAACAAGGCCTGGACCCGGCACGCTCTCCCACTTTGGGCTGTCCGAAAGAAAAGCCCGTTCTTTTGAGGCAGCCTCTTTCAGTTTTCAACACCAAAGCGGCTTACTTCGGCGGGTAATTCCACTCGCTGACCTGGAAGAGAATCTCCATCAACCAGGCGCGCGTAGGTTCCTCCGGCCAAACCGGCTGCGAATAATCCTTGAACTGTATGGGCAGCAACTCCACGCCCAGGTATTTCCCATCGTAGAACACATGCCGGTCCAGGAATCCGTAATTGGTAAAGGTCGCCAGCCCATATTGGTCGAAGAACAGGTTCCCCAGTCCATAATGCAGCACGGCGCCGTCGGTAATCTCTATGCCGTGCGGCTGGTGCGATTGGCTGCCGCTCACAACTACTGCTCCTGCTTCCGCCATCTTGTGGAAGTCCGCCACCAACTGTGACTGCGCCGTCCACTGGTAGAACTCCAGATGCTGGAAGGTGACGATCGGCAGATATCCTTCCGCCCGCAGACTTTTCACCTGGGCGGTCATGTAATCCCAATCGCAGCGGAAGTTGCCGCCTTTCTCCTCGGTGGCGTTGCCGTAAACGGTCGGTTTCGCGTTGCAGCCCAAAAAGGCGATTTTCGTGCCTTTGATTTCCAGCTTCAAGGGCTTCTTGGCTTCCTCGATATTCAATCCGCCACCGTAATACAGCCAGCCTTCTTGCTTGTAGAGCTCCAGAGTGTGCTCCAGCGCAGCCTCGCCCCAGTCCTGGAAATGATCTCCGGTGAGTTCCACCACGTCTGTTCCGACGGCTTCGAGCAGTTTGATGTATGAATCTTTTGAACAGAAACTCAGTTTTCCGGAGAGCTTGGGTACCGGATCCTTGCAGTCCACGGCAAAAGGCACCTCGTTGCTGATGTGCAGAATGTCTGCTGCCTGCGTGACCGGTAAGATCACCTCCGCCCCGCGTGTGATGCCTTTTTCTTCCATCTCACTGGCGGTGCCGCGGACCATTGCGGTCACGCCGGTGAGGATGACGGTGACCAGTTTTTCCGGGTCGCGGTTGCTCTGCGCAAGGTAGGGCTTCAAGCGCTCCGCTAAATCCCTGGACTGAAAGCCAACCGAGGCTGTCAGTGAAATCGGAATAGAAAGCGGATAGGACTGCAGCGCGAAGTCTTTATGCAGTGGAGACTGCCTTTCCAGCGCGATGACCTTCCAGCGCGGCTGAATCTCTTCAAAGGGGATGACAGCCCAGGTGTCCGCGTGCGTCCAGGCCTCCAGCATTAAACTTTCCGCGTCCAGCACCTCCACGTTCCCGGCGGGCACGCCCCAGCGGCTCTGGAGGGCTTTCAGGGTTCCTGCGTCCATAATCAGGCGGGAAAATGGCGCAGCTCCTGCCCGTTTCCAAAAATCCAGGAAGGTTTTGGTGGGAATGGTATCAGTAATGGTCGGGAAAGGCGCAGCCAGCGCATACACCCAAAAACTGACCGGGTTGCCAGGACCGAAATCCAGTACAGCCGCGTTTTTTCCGCTGTCGACAACCTGGAAATCCGTCCCTTCCAGATTGAGGGACCGGCTGAAATCCGCGGGGATATCAGCGTCCAGCTGCAAATAAATCGGTTCCGGGGTCGCGGTGGCTGTTGGCGCACTCGTGGTCGTGGGGTTGGGGAGGGTAGCTTCCGTTGGATTCAAGCTTGGTTCCGGCTGCAGGTTTGGGCTTGCCAGCTCGGCGGAGCAGGCACAAAGCAGCGTCACGCAAAGAAGGATGGAAAATGAGTGAACAAAAGGTTTGGCGGACAATTTCATTCGTTTATTGGACCTCACAGCACCAGACTTGAACATTGATTGTATCCCAACCAGCCGCAGCGGGAATAGGCCTGGGCAATGTCGGGGCAACACGTTCAGGCAAGTAAAGAAAACCTCACAAACAGGCAGCAAAACGGAGCCCGGAAAACCGGGCCCCGTTGTTTACATTTCCTAACGGCTGAGCCAGGGCAGGTAGATCAATGTCTCCTCAATCGGTTCTGCGACGCAGCTCTGCAGTTTCACGTCATCCAGGTACCAGCCTTCAGCGCTGCCAGAATTCCCGCTGCCGAGCCGGAAGCGCAGCGATACGGTTTGTCCGGCGTAATCGCCCAGGTCCGCCACTGTCCAGACCCAATCCGAAACACCGCACCAGGCAGATTTGCCTGCCAATGGGTTATACACGCCGCTTCTTACGGTACCGTTGTAAGGATTGGTGAGCAGCTTCGAGCTGCTGAGTTGTGACCAGGTGGTTCCGCCGTTGGTGCTCACCTCCAGGATGCCGCCGTCATTGCAAGCCGAAGAGCTGTCAAAAGTCCAGCGGTGCCAGAATGAAAGCGAGAGCGGTAAGTCCACCGCAGGCAGGTCGAAGCCCGGCGAAACCAGGCGCTGGTCGGCAATCACAGAAGGAACCGCGCCCCGCCAGGAGCTGACAGGAGAGTGGGCTTTCACTGTGGAGAGAGCCCAGTGGTACGCTCCAGTGGAAGTGTCCGTCCAGCCGGGAGCGCCGTCTTCGAAATCACCCAGGTAGAGCGTCTGAGCCGTTGTGCCAGCCGGGCAATCCCCGGGACCCGGGCGGGTTCTGAAGCTGAAAACCTGATTGTCAGTCGTCTCACCGCAAGGGTTTTCCGCTGAAACATGCCAGTAATAGAGCGTGTCGGTCTGCAGCGCAGCAGGCGGGCTGTAAGTCGTGCCGCTGATGCCGCCCTGTGTCAGCACGACTTGCGAAAAGGCAGCATCCAGGGCCACTTCCAGCCGGTAGCTGACCGCGCCGCCGAGCGCCTGCCACGCGAAGCCGGTCCCGGGAGCTATGTTCACTGCCCCGTCTGCCGGGGAGACCAATTGCGGACCCGAGTTTAGGGGGTTGAAAACATTTACAAGCAGATCCGCCTGATGGGTGAGGCTGCCAGAAGTTCCCGTGACCGCGACGGTCTGCGATCCAGAGGAAGCGCTTCCATTCCCCTCAAGGGTCAGCACAGCCTGGCCGGGAGGTGTGACAGGCCCGGCAGGTTCAAAGCTGAGGGAAAAGCCCGGCAGTTGACCGTTTACCAATGCGACAGGCTCATCATACTCGTTCAAGCTGCCTACGTTCACGGTTACTTCATGTGTGTCTGTGCTGCATGTATCCAGCGTGTTGGGCTGCAGGGAAAGCGTAAAATCTGGCAGCCTGGGGCCAAGGATAATCTCCAGGCTGGGGTCGCCAAAGATGTGGTATTCCTCCCAGTAGTACTGGTCCCGGTTCGTTGTGCTGGCATCCACCGCGACCAAACCCGCGTGAACCATTTCCCTGACACTGGGAACGACCGCGCCGGTCGGATCCGCGTACAGCGAATTAAAAATCGTGCGTTCAAGCGTGTCATCCTCGTTCCAATAAGAATAGTTGCTTGCCGCCGCGATGGTCAGCGCGCCGTACTCCGGCTCAATCACCCAGGTATCCGCGAAACTCTCATTCACCGTAAAATCCGCGGTCATGCAGGCGTGCGAGGCGACGTAAGGCACCGCGACGCCCGTCAGGCTGCGGACCTGGGTCTGGTTCAATGACGGTCCCGCCCAGCCGGTCTGGCTGCCGTGCCCGGTATAAATGACCATAGCGCGTTGGTCGTTGATGGAGCTGATGACATTCGCCGAACCTGCTCCGTACGTGATGGCATACAGCTTATCGCCGCCGGGCATGGGGTTGTTCGGGAAGGTGCCGGTGTACCCTTTGGGCAGGGTGTAGGTATTAATTACGTAATTCTGGGTCGCCTCGGCGAAGTCGTACCAACCCGTATCGCTCGTGGCAAGGAAAGCCGCCTTCTTCACCCAGGCTTCCTGCCCGCTGCGTCCGGCATAGGTCTGCAGCTTGGCAATCATATCCGCCAGTTGGGCTGTGCTTCGCACCGGAAAGCGCCCGTAGAAGATATCCGGAACGTATTCGGTTTCGTTATCCATCGTGAAAAAGTACAAATCTGTGCGATAGGAAGACGATTCCGAGCGGAAGGAGTAATTCGTAATGCTGTCCGCGCCGTTATTGTAGTCCCCGACCAGCAGCACATAATCTGGCGGGGTCGCGCCCAGATATTGGCTCTTGATGTACTGCTTGATGGCGGTGGTCGTGTTCCCGCCGACTGTCGTGATATTCGCCACGCTGACGTTGAAGCCCTGGCTCTGTTTCAGGCTCACAAAAGCCGAAAGTCCGCTCTCATAAGCATCCGCGGTGATAATCAGATAATTTTCAGGGTCCTTTGGGTCTGCCAATGGACGTCCCTGGTTGAAGTTCAGCACAGTTCCGGCGTAGATGGAATTAAATCCGCTGGAATTCAGCCGCTCAGCCTCCGCATAGGTAGCTGCCATATCGCTGCCTTCCAATTTCAACGCGAACTCAATGCTGGAGTATGTTTCCAGGCCGCCGCTGGCTGGCGTGTACTGCACCGGCGCGATCGCGAGCTGCACGACGCGGTGCCCGCGCACAATATATTCATCGACGATGCGCACCAATTCTCCCGGATAGGCTTCCTGCAGCGCGTAAATTTGCGAGTCGGGCGGAACCTCTCCCTGAGCTTCGGCGCATTTAGACTGCGAGGGTTGACGCGGCGCGATGACGCCCTCCAGCCCCAGGTCAGCAAGCGAGGTGAAACGGCTCGGCGCGGAAAGGACTTCCACGCTGACATGCGCGCCAAACGGCACTTCAACATCGCGCAGGATGACCGGCAGCGCCGGGGCTCCTGGCTCTGCGCGGGTTCCAAAACCTTCCCCGGTCAGGTTCAGATAGGTTTGCCCGCCAATTTGAACCGGCAGCACCCCGACGCCGTCTGCGCTGGCGCGTAAGGTTATGCTTTCAGCGTCCGCTTGCAGCAGCGCGACCTCAGGAGCCTGGCGCGTGTCGCTGCTTCCAAACGCGAGCCAATCCACCGGGCTGGTTTGGGCGCTCGCCGCGCGCGTCAGCCCGCCCATCAAGAGCAGCAGGCTCAAGAAAATAAGAATGGTTCTGAAATAATCCGGTATTCGTTTATGGTTCATAGGGGGTCCTTTCATGGGAAGGAAACTTGGAAACAACGAATTTTACCATTCCGGTATGGAAATCCGAAGCCAAGCTGGCGCAAATCCCGACTTCGTGCACAGCCCCGAAAGCCCCGTGTAGGTTCTATTGCTTTTTCATATCCAAAACCCGTGTGGGAAAAGCCTTATCCAGGCAGTCCCGGTTCTCCTCTTTTTGAGAAGTAATATCGCCTAAATCTTCTTGTGGCATTTCGCGTTGACTTTTCACCTAATTCCCTCTAAACTTATGCCATGCTCGCACACGTGTTTTCCTGCGCGGTAATCGGTCTGGATGGGGTCGTCATCGATATTGAGGTCGATTTTGGGCAGGGACTGCCGCATATGGCCATAGTCGGATTGCCCGACGAAGCTGTGAAAGAAAGCCGTGAGCGCGTCTATTCCGCCATTAAAAATGCCGACCTGGCTTATCCCCGCAAAGCGCTGACCGTCAACCTCGCGCCCGCCTCCGTACGCAAGGAAGGGCCTTCCTTCGACCTGCCCATCGCCCTGGGCGTCTTAATTGCCGGGGAGCAAGTCAGCCAGGAACAAATCGAAGGCGCGTTGGTCATCGGGGAGTTATCCCTGGACGGCTCCGTGCGGCATGTGCGCGGCATGTTAGCGGTCGCGGCGGCAGCCAGGCAAGCCGGTTTTAAATCTCTGTTCGTACCCGCTGAGGACGCCCCAGAGGCAGCCCTTATTCCGGATATCACCGTTTATCCGGTAGCCTCATTCGCCGGTCTGTATCTGCACCTGATCGGCGAACAGCCCCTCACGCCGGCCGCCGCGGTGCCCTTCAGCCCGCAGTCTCCCCAACCCATCGAAACCGATTTCAGCGAAATCAAAGGGCAAGAGCATGTCAAGCGCGCTCTGGAAGTAGCGGCTGCCGGCAACCATAACATCTTAATGTCGGGGCCGCCCGGGGCAGGCAAAACCCTGCTGGCCCGCGCGATTAATTCCATCCTGCCGCGCCTGACGCTCGAAGAAGCGCTTGAGGTTACCCGCATTTACTCCATTTGCGACATGCTGCCGGCGGATACCCCACTGATGCAGGCTCGTCCCTTCCGCGCGCCGCACCACACCATCAGCCATGCCGGGTTGGTTGGCGGGGGCAACCTGCCGCACCCCGGAGAAATTTCCCTTGCGCACCGCGGCGTGCTCTTTCTGGACGAACTGCCAGAATTCGGGCAGCGTATCCTGGAAGTTTTACGCCAGCCGATTGAAGACAAACGCGTCACCATCAGCCGCGCCAACGGCACGCTCACCTTTCCTGCCAACTTCATGCTCATCGGCGCGATGAACCCCTGTCCCTGCGGCTACTACGGCGATACCCTCAAGCAGTGCACCTGCGCGCCCGCGGCCATCACCACCTATCAGAAACGCATCTCCGGCCCGTTGCTGGACCGGATTGACATGCTTATTCATGTTCCCCGCGTGGATTATCAAAAGCTCAGCAGTTCCCGGCAGGGTGAAAGCTCCGCCGCCATCCGGGAACGCGTGGAATTGGCGCGGCAGCGGCAAAGCGAGCGCTTCGCGGGCACCGCGCTCTTTTCCAACGCGGATATGAGCCCGGCCGAGCTGCGCCGTTTTTGCGCCCTGGAAGCGCCTACCCAGGCGCTGATGCAAACCGCCATGCGTCAAATGCAGCTCACCGCCCGGGGCTACCACCGCGTGCTCAAACTTGCCCGCACTATTGCCGACCTGGCGGGCAGCGCCGAGATTGGTCAAATTCATCTGGCTGAGGCGCTGCAGTACCGCGCCAAAGAGTTTGAGTTCTAGTCAGCGATTTCAATCTGCCTGCCTGAAAGCTTGCTTTTCAGGGACGGCCATCGACAAGAGATTAACCAAGGTCACATCACAAGGAGAAAATATGAGAACAATTCAACTTGGAAGCTCCAACATGCAAGTTCCGGTAATCGGCGTCGGCTGCATGCGCCTGAAAACACTGGAATCCTCCGCGGCTGAAGCCTTTGTGCAGTCCGCGCTCGCTCTCGGAGCGAACTTCTTCGACCACGCCGATATTTACGGCGGTGGAATTTGCGAGGAAATCTTCGCACAAGCAGTCCACATGAGCCCGTCCGTGCGTGAGAACCTCATCCTGCAGTCCAAGGTTGGCATCCGCAAGGGCATGTACGACTTCTCGAAGGAGCACATCCTTTCAGCGGTGGACGGCTGCCTGGCACGCCTGAAAACGGAATATCTGGACGTCCTGCTGCTGCACCGTCCCGACGCGTTGGTGGAGCCGGAGGAAGTGGCACAGGCTTTCGACGAGCTGGAAGCGGCGGGTAAAGTCCGCCATTTTGGTGTATCGAACCATAAACCTATGCAAATCGCGCTGCTGAAAAAGTTTGTGCGCCAGCCGATTCTCGCCAACCAACTGCAGCTCAGCATCGCCCACGCCGGGATGATTTCCAACGGTATCCACGTCAACACGAACGAAGACGCGGCGCTGGATCGGGACGGCAGCGTGCTGGATTACTGCCGGCTGCACGACATTACCATTCAACCCTGGTCGCCTTTCCAGCACGGCATGTTTAAGGGTGTGTTTGTTAACAATCCCGAATTTCCGGAGCTGAACGCCTGTCTCGACCAACTCGCGCGGCAATATGGCGTAAGCAGCACTACCATTGCGCTGGCCTGGCTGCTGCGCCACCCCGCCAAAATGCAGCCGATCGTCGGCACAATGAACCCCGTCAGGTTGAAGGAATGCGTGCAGGCCGCGGATGTGCACCTCAGCCGGGAAGAGTGGTACAACATCTACAGTGCCGCCGGCTACAGCCTGCCCTGACGCCCGACAGCTGTTTTTCATAGAAATGAAGAAAAACGCCAGGCGTGCATTCGTCTGGCGTTTTTGGTAATCGGTTTTGCTAGCTATTCTACTGGCGTTTCCTCAGTGGGAACGGCAGCGGAAGGCTCTTCATACAAGGCAGCTTCATTTACCTCTCTTTTTTCTCCTGCTTCAGGCTGAACTGTCTCTCCGCTTGCCTGACCATCTTGTCCGGCGGCGCCAGTTCCTTCAGCCTCATCTTCGTCGTCATCATCCTCATTGTCATCCTCTTGTGCTTTGGGTGCAGCATAAATCCTGCGGGCAGCCGGCAACAGAAGGAGAATGATTACACCAGCCGCCAACAGGATCTTTCCAATGGGAATAATAAGGTTCAACCCGCCAAAAGCCCCGAAGAGTCCAAGTACTCCTGAAATCAGCAGCAGCGCCGCAATGATGATTCCCAGGATGACGCCCCACTTTCTGGCTTTAAAGATACCAACCGCAGCCGCGATGGCACCCAACAGCGTCAGCACGTACGCGCCAAGGCTCAACCAACGCGAGGCGCCAAAGCCTCTGCGACCGGGCACACCCCCTGGGAAGCCGCTGCTATCCGGGCGCTGCCCATTGAAGTCATCCCGATTGAAGTTCCCTTCCGGAGGAGTTTGCCCTTCCCCGGGTGTGAAATCGCCTTGCGGCGGGGTTAATTGACCGTTACCGCTCCCGTTCGAAGGCAGAGCGCCCATCGGTCCAGCTCCGCCTGCAAAATTCATCCTGAAAGTGGTGTAGGCGGCAAATCCAGCGCTCAGCAAAGCCAGCGCAAGCAGGCAAACGCCTGCAATGATCAATACAGTCTTTTTTGTAGGTTTCATAGTTCTCCTAAACTATTCGTAGCGTAACGCTTCAACAGGCCGCAAACCTGCTGCCTGGAAAGCTGGATATAATCCGAACACGAGGCCAACCAGAGTTGCCATCGCGACCGAAAGGAATACAACGTTCGGGGTGACTGTAGCGGTCAGCAAGCCGCTGGCCGAAACGCCCCAGGCAATTGCCCAGCCCAATAAAACCCCGAGCAAGCCCCCCATCAAAGAAAGCGCCAGTGTTTCAACCAAAAACTGGAAGAGAATAACGCCGCGCGTCGCGCCGACTGCTTTCCGCAAGCCGATTTCGCGCGTACGCTCCCGTACAGATACCAGCGTAATATTCATAATGCCAATTCCTCCGACCAGCAGAGAAATGCCGGCAATGGCGCCCAATAGCGTGGTCAGGGTACTGCTGATGCTGCTGAGGGATTCAAGCATCTGGGACTGGCTGCTGACATTAAAGGGCAGCTCATCGGTCAGCTTGTTCCCGTGTTCCCGCCGAAGGATGAATTCGATACGCGCGATGAGGGTGTCCACCTGTTCCGCATCGTAGGCGGAAAGTGAGATAGAGGACAAGGTGTACTGTCCCTTACTCCGGGCCTCCGCTCCAAACACCAGGCTGTATCCGGTTTGAAGCGGGATGAGCACCAGGTCGTCGTTGCTGCCTTTTTCCGCCAACACCCCCACCACCTCAAAGCTCTTCCCGTTGATTTTTATCTCGCGCTTGAGGGGGTTGAGACCCGCAAACAGGTCCTCCGCCGAGCTGGAACCGAGCACAACTACCCGTTGCTTTTGAAAATTATCCTCCGCGCTGATGAAGCGCCCTTTTGCCAGTTCGTAGGCATTAACATCGATATATTCAGGCGTGACCCCACGCACAGATGCGTTTGCGCTGCGATCGCCGTTCATCACGCTGGCAGAGCCCTGATAATACGGCGCTATTTCCCCGCTCGCGCCTAAGTCCTCCATCAGCGCCTCGAAATCGCTGTATAACAACTGCTGCGACTGACCGCCGTACATAAACTGGAAGGAGCGGCCGGTCGAAATCGTTATCAGATTGGTGCCCATACCTTCCACCCGACTGGTGATACCGCTGGTAGCGCCCTGCCCCGCTGCCATCAGAGCAACCACGGCCGCAACACCGATTATGATGCCCAGCATGGTCAAGCCTGAACGCAGCTTGTTGGCGCTGATAGCCCGGAACGCAATTCTGAAGGTCTCAAAGATACTCATGCGTCCTCCTCCTCATCCGAATTGCCCTCCCAGGACTTAACCATCAGGTCATCGGGGCGCGGCATGCCGGCTTCGATTGGTTGAAGAACTGCTTCATCACTGACAATTCTGCCGTCCACCAACTGGATAATCCGGTTTGTGTGGCGAGCGATGAAAGGGTCATGCGTTACATACACCACGGTCTGCCCTTGTTGTCGGTTCAACTTTTGAAAAATCTGCATCACCTCATCCCCACGACGGGTGTCCAAATTGCCGGTCGGTTCATCGGCCAGCAAAATCGTGGGCTT